>NZ_BLRL01000016.1:0-98132 GCF_015082335.1 Moritella sp. F3
GTGGGTCCTACTGGGCTTGAACCAGTGACCCTCGCCTTGTAAGGGCGATGCTCTCCCAACTGAGCTAAGGACCCACAAATACCAAATAAATTGGTTATAGAAATGGTTGCGGGAGCAGGATTTGAACCTACGACCTTCGGGTTATGAGCCCGACGAGCTACCAAACTGCTCCATCCCGCGACAATCTATAATCAAGATGTTAATTAACAAAGCAAATTTCTTTGTTTCGTTAAGCCCCGTCTCGATGGCGGCTATAATACTTTTTTCAGAAAACTCTGCAAGTAAAATCTGCTTAGAATCACAATTCAGTGATAACACGCTGACTTCCGCTCAGTTTAACATCAATGCGACGATAAATAACACAACCCCAAAAGGTAAAGAAACTTATCGACTGCAACAGATTATTTTAGTGCTGCTAATTCTTGTTTCGCAAGCTTAGCGACAGCGTCATTCGGATAATCTTTGATCACTAATTCAAAATAGCGTTTAGCTTCACTATTTGAACCAGCTAATTTAGCAAGTTGACCCAATTTCTGTAATGAATCCGCACGTTTATTTGATGTCGGGTATTTAGTCACGATCTTCTCAAATTCAACTTTAGCTTCATCATTCTTGTTATCTTTACGCAACAGCAAGCCTAACCAATAATGCGCATTAGCAGCAAGTTCAGACTCTGGATACGTTGAGATAAAACTTTGTAATGCAGGAATTGCCTCATCATACTTACGCTCATTTTTAATTAATTTAATGGCATAATTATAAGAATCTTTTCCAGTTAGATTTACCGGTTGATTGGCCGCGTTTAAGATAGCAGCATCCGTGGCGACAGATTTTACTGGTTTCGCTACAAGCGTGGTACGTATACGTTCAATATCATTGAGGATATCGCGTTGACGTTGCGTGATTTTACCCTGCTCTAGATTGCTTTCTTCAATAGCGCCCTGCAAGTTCATTAATTCAATCGATAATTGATCAAGTCTTTGCTGAGTTTCTAATTGCGCTCTAGTGCGAGCTTGGAGGATATTCTCTATTCGGGTTAGGCGTTGTTCAACTGAACGAGTTGGTTTTGCTGTAATTACCTTATTAGTACTAACTGTAGCATCTAGTACTGTAGCCGGTGCAGCATGCCCTATTCCACTATAAAGAACGGCCATAATCATGGCCGTTTTAGTATTAATTCGAATCAAGGTGACTAATCCTTAGTAAACTAGTACTGCACGTCGATTTTGAGAGAATGCAGCTTCAGTGTGTGAAGTGTTTACTGGTTTTTCTTCACCATAACTTACTGTTGAAATTTGGCTTGAAGAAACACCTAGATTGTTTAGGTATTTAACCACAGCATCAGCACGACGATCGCCTAGTGCGATATTGTAACCTGGCGTACCACGTTCATCAGCATGACCTTCGATTAGTACTTTAACAACAGGGTTATCAATTAAGAAATTAGCGTGATCTTGTAATAGCTCGCCATATTCTGCAGTAACAGCTTGTTGATCAAAACCAAAGTAAACAACATGACGTTTACGTAATTCGTCAATCACTTGTTTTTTAGCTTCTTCAGCAGTAAGGTTTTCAACGTCGTCAATGCTTACATCAGTATCGCTACCAACAACAACATTTGAACCTGATTCAGCTGCTGCATTATCTGCCGCATCGTTTGCTGTTTGTTGTGCAGTGCTTTCTACTGCGTCATTTGTCGTTGTATCAGTTGTTGAGCTACATGCAGCCAATGTCAGCATTGGTAACGCAATTACTAAACTTTTTAAGATTTTATTTAGTTGCATTTTCATTTTCCTATCAATAATTAATTCTTTTTAGATGTCAAGAAAGGTGACCAAGCTGGTGCTTTAACTTCTCCATCACTTGCTGGTAATACTGCCTTAAAACGTCCATCCATTGAGACTAGCGATAATACCTGTTTTCCCTTAACAACCGTGCTGTAGATCACCATACTGCCATTTGGTGCAATGCTTGGTGACTTATCAAGGCGGCCGTCAGTCAGTTTTTGCACATATCCATCTGACAAATCCTGCTTCGTTACACTATACTTACCTTTTTGCAAACTGACCATAACTAAATTCTGGCCATCAGGGCTAATTGAAGGATTTAAGTTTGAATTGCCTTCAAAGGTAAGTCGTTTAATTTTCTTACTTTCTAAATTAACTTGATAAATTTGTGGACGACCACCACGTTCAGACGTAAACACCAGCGACTTACCATCTGGAGCCCATGTTGCTTCCGTATCAATGCCGCGATTTTTAGTCAATCGATCAAGTTTCTTCGTTTTCAAATCATAAACGTAAACATCAGCCTGACCTGATTTAGACAATACCATCGATAATTTTGTACCATCAGGTGAAAATACCGGTAAAATATTGCTGCCTTTATACGGTTCTATTAGCTCACGTTTTTGCGTCACCAGATCATAAATCCAGATCTCATGCTTTTTATCTTCCATGCTCATATAAGCTAGTTTTTTACCTGTTGGGTCCCACGATGGGGACATGACAGGCTCTGTTGAGCGGAATAATACGTGCTGATTCATACCATCGTAATCAGAAATTAATAATTTAAATGGATATTTATCATCATAATTAATTGCTACATAAGCAATACGTGTTAGAAATGCGCCACGCGTACCAGTCAGGTTCTCAAAAATATAATCACTTAAACGGTGTGAAATATGACGAGGACGACGAGTCGAGAAATTACCTTTTAAATTAAGCTTAATATGATCAGTATTTTTAACCAGCTGTTCATCAATCTTTTGTGGAGTTTGGTTTTTAAAGCCAGACAATACATTAACGAGCTGAAAATGGATCTGCAAACGCCCACTTTCTAAAGGCTTAACAGTACCAATTACGATAGCTTCAACACCTGCGTCTTTCCATGCGGCATAATCAATCGCACTCTCTGTTGCCGGTGTTTGCGGCATCAAGTTTCGATCTAATGGTGAAAATCGGCCACTGTTGCGTAAGTCATCCGCAATAATACTCGCGAAATCAGTCATGTTTTTTGGCTGAGGTTGGGTACCTAGCCATTTAAATGGCACGACAGCGACAGGTCTAGCACTGTTTGTACCTTCAGTAATGATAATTTCTAATGCTGCATGTGCCAGCTGTATCTGCATAAGGCATACAACAAAGAAAGATAAAAAACGTTTCGTTATGTTCATATTAAATCTCTGGTCTAAAAATCAAATTAATATTTTTAAGCTTGCTCGCAACTTCAGGATCCGCAGACATAGGTAGACTACCGGCCTTATTTACTGCGTTAACACCTGCACGACAAACGATGCTGTCACCTTTACCACTGGTCGCACTTAATACCAAACCAGAATCAGATAGGCGAATATTAAGCGCACAGGACTTCCCTTTCATCGCATCACTCGTAAGCATATTACGTTGAATTGAACTTTGAATACGCGCTGTGTACTTATCCACTTCACTCAATACTTCTTGCTGACGTACTGCATCAAGTTGCTGGATCTCACTATCAAGCTCGGAGGCAAACTCAGCTTCAATCTGCTCTTGCATCAAACGTTCTTGCCTGTCTTGTTCAATTTTAGCTAAACGCTGGCGCTCTTTCTCTGCTGCAACTCGCTTTTCCTCTGCGACACGTTTTTTTTCAACTTCCTGACGCTTACGCTCTTGTTCTGCTTTTTTACGTTTATTCTCGGCAGCGACAGCAGCTTGACGTTTTTGTTCTTTCACTTCTGCGGCTTTACGCTTGGTTTCTGCAGCGGCGGCAGCTTGTTCTGCTTTCTTGGTTTCGGCCTCGGCTTTTTTACGCTCTGCAACTTTCTTCAAGCGCTGTTTCTCTGCTTTAACAGCAGCCGCTTCAGCAACTTTACGTTCAACTTCTTTTTCTGCTCGTTTTGTTTCAGCACGCTTTGCTGCTTGTTCAGCCTTTTTTTGCTGTTCTTTGGCTTTCACAATTGCCGCTTCTTTCTGCTGACGTTCGACATTCAATTTCTTAATACGGTCTTCAGCAGCCTGTAAACGTTGTTGTTCTTTTTTTCGTTTATCTTGTTCTGTGCGCTTAATACGATCTGCATGCTGCTTTATCGCTTTCTCACTCACGACCACAGCTTGGATCGCTTGTGCTTTTGGCTTTGGTTGCTGCTTTAATGGCGTCGATGTCGCACTTAGTCCTAATACTACTAGAAGTACCACATGTAAAACGACCGAAATAATAATCGCAACAGAGTATTTCGATTGATTATCCTTCATCTTTATTTATACCTACTCTACGCATAACAACGGCTAACATCTCTTATAACTTAACGCTTTTCTTGATTTTACTCAGCAGGATCAGTCATCAGACCAACTGAAGGTGCTCCAGCTTGCTGTAAAACGACCATTAAGCGGATCACTTGCTCGTATGCCACAGAACCATCGCCTTTAACGACAACAGGTGTATCAGGTTGTAGTTTCAAATGTGCAGCAACTAACACGGCTAAATCATCTGGTGACATCGGTGATTTATCACCATCGCCAACATCAAGGTAATATAAACCATCTTTATCAACAGAGGCGACAATGGGCGGTTTACTGTCTTGTGATAATGCCTCTGCTTGTGCTTGCGGTAAATCAACAAGCACACCTTGAGTGACAAGTGGTGCAGTCACCATAAAGATAATAAGTAGCACCAGCATCACATCGATATAAGGTACTACGTTAATTTCTGCTACAGGTCGTCTGCGCTTACGTTGATAAGGCTGCATCGCTTAGTCCTGTGTTCGTTTCGCCAAGCTCTGGCGATGTAAAATACTAGAAAATTCTTCCATGAAGTTAGCGTAGTTATTTTCAATGCGCATTACTTGATTAGAAAATCGGTTGTAAGCAATAACAGCGGGGATCGCAGCAAATAAACCCATCGCCGTTGCAATCAATGCTTCAGCAATACCAGGTGCAACCATCGCTAATGTCGCTTGTTGCACTGCGCCTAATGCTATGAATGAACTCATAATCCCCCAAACCGTACCAAACAGACCGATATAAGGGCTAATTGAGCCGATTGTGGCTAAGTTATTTAAGTTAACTTCAAGCTCATCAACTTCACGAGATAGTGCAACCCGCATAGCGCGGTAGCTACCATCCATGATCGCATCCGTATTCTCTTGATTAGTATTGTGGATACGTACGTATTCTTTAAAACCCGAGTGAAAAATCAGTTCCATACCTTGGATATTATTCTTACGGGATTCGCTTTCTTTATATAATTTTGATAAATCAATACCGGACCAAAATCTATCTTCGAATCGTTTTGATGCATCATTTGCTTGTTTCAACGCTTTAGAACGATGAAAAATCATAGCCCACGATGCTACCGACATAGAAAGTAACAATAACATGACTGTTTTAACAAGTATGCTAGCTTCCCAAAAAAGACCAAAAAACGAAATATCAGCAGCTTCCACTGGTTAGTTTCCTTATAATTTCTGTAGGCATTGCACAAGGTTTCTTATGAGACAATTGAATGCATGCCACTTTAACTGTTAATTCTGACAATAATTTACCATTTTCATGATAAATACTCTGAGAAAAGACCAAAGATGCGCGTTTTAGTTCCTTAATATGTGATTTTATAGTTAATAAATCATCAAGGTATGCAGGATAGCGATAATCTATGTCTATTTTACGTACTACAAATGCAAGATCTTGTTGTAATAATAGTGCTTGTGAAAAGCCTCTATCGCGTAACATTTCTGTTCTTGCCCGTTCAGCATAGTTCAAATAGTTACTATGATAAACCACCCCACCAGCATCGGTATCTTCAAAATAAACGCGTACCTTAAACTCACGTTGTACTATTTCATTTTGCATTATTTGACAGTCCGTCTGTACTAACTCAATAACAATCACTTATAAGTTTAGCGCTATAAGTGATTTAATATACCTGACAAAAATAATATATGAAATTGATTTAATATGAAGAATACATTTCAGTAATTATTTATTAGGTATTGTTTTCAGTGATTACTTTTCAGGATGATCAAAACCTAAATGTAAATAAGCACGTGGTGTGGCTATTCGCCCACGTGGTGTACGTTGCAAGAAACCTTGCTGAATAAGATAAGGTTCGAGTACATCTTCAATGGTTTCACGTTCTTCACCAATCGCAGCCGCTACGTTATCAAGTCCCACAGGACCGCCAGAGAAAGTATCCACAATCGCAATGAGCAACTTACGGTCCATGTAATCGAATCCACACGTATCAACGTCTAGCATACTCAGTGCTGCAGACGCTATATGGGCATCAATATCGCCGTCATGCTTCACTTCGGCATAATCACGAACACGACGTAATAACCGGTTTGCAATACGCGGTGTTCCACGTGAGCGTCGCGCAATTTCTAACGCACCAGCGCTATCCATATTGAGCCCTAAGCAATTAGCCGAACGTAATACGATGTCTTGTAAATCTTCAACCTTATAAAACTCCAGACGCTGCACAATACCAAAGCGATCACGTAGAGGTGATGTTAATGACCCTGCTCGAGTAGTCGCACCAATAAGTGTAAAAGGCGGTAAATCGAGTTTGATCGAGCGTGCAGACGGCCCTTCACCAATCATAATGTCTAATTGGTAATCTTCCATTGCTGGATATAGAATTTCTTCAATCGACGGATTCAAGCGATGAATTTCATCAATAAACAATACATCATGCGGTTCTAAATTTGTTAGCAATGCAGCGAGATCGCCCGCTTTCTCTAATACAGGACCTGACGTGGTTTTAATGCTTACACCCATTTCGTTAGCGACAATATTGGCTAACGTGGTTTTACCGAGTCCCGGCGGTCCAAAGATTAATAAATGATCCAACGCATCCTCACGACGCTTACTGGCCTCAATAAAAATCTCCATTTGATCACGTACATGATCCTGGCCTTGGTAGTCAGACAACATTTTCGGTCGGATGGCACGGTCTATGACTTCTTCTTCGCGGACGGTGCCGCTAGAAATTAATCGATCAGCTTCAATCACTAAAGTAACTTCCTAAATTAATTCTGTAAGGTGGCACGTAATGACTGACGAATGATCTCTTCACAGCTCATACTTGGCTGAGCAACTTTTTTGATCATTTTGGCTACTTGCGCCGGTTTATAACCTAAACCAACCAAGGCTTCTTCCGCTTCCTCAATCGCATTCGATGCAGTATTACCATAACCCTGTAATTGCGCTTTGTCTGCTTCAGGGGTAAATAAATCTTGAGTAACCCAATTCTTCAAACGGTCACGCATTTCAACCAATAAACGCTCGGCTGTCTTTTTACCAACACCCGGCAATTTAATTAGGCTGTTGATATCATCATGCTCAACACAATGAGCAAATTGATTCGCCGTCATACCCGATAAGATAGCTAATGCCAGTTTAGGACCGACCCCATTTACTTTAATCAATTCGCGGAACATCAAGCGTTCCATTTTGTTATTAAAACCGTAAAGTAATTGGGCGTCTTCTCTCACCACAAAATGGGTGTAAACGATCACTTCGCTGTCAACATCACCAAGCTCGTAAAAACAGCTCATTGGCAGTTGAACTTCATAACCGACACCATTTACTTCTAGTAAGATCTCGGGTGGTTGCTTTTCTAGTAAAGTGCCACGTAAACGTCCAATCACAATTATTTTCCAACATTTTTAAATACGAATATAATGTTCAGTAGCATAATAAAATACTGGTTAAATATCCAGATCATTTTATTTCGCTACCACGACACCCGATTAATTAAAGATAATTAGTTAAAGCGACCACGCGCAGTACCCTTTACTTTACCCGCCATATTAATGAGGGTACGTAAACTTTGCGCGTGGCATAACGCGACCGCGAGTCCATCTGCAGCATCCGCTTGCGGCGTTCCACCTAGCTTTAGTAGATTAACGACCATTTGCTGAACTTGCTCTTTATCAGCACCACCGTTCCCTACGACAGCTTGCTTGATCTGACGCGCGGTATATTCACCGACCTCAAGATCATTCGATACCGCTGCAACGATTGCGGCACCACGAGCCTGACCCAGTTTTAATGCTGACGCCGCATTTTTACCCATGAATACATCTTCAATAGCAAATTTATCTGGCTGAAACTGGATAATGATTTCACACACACCAGCGTGAATTTGCTTTAAGCGCTCAGGTAAGTTGTCACCCGTGGTACGGATACAACCACTACCTAAATATTGAAATTTGCCGTGTATGTGTTGGATCACACCATACCCAGTAATGCGAGAACCAGGATCAATGCCAAGAATAATACTCATACTTCATTATCTTCAATTATCATGTTTATAATTACAGTATACCTGCACATCCGTTTGAAATCTAAACCCTCTACTTTATCTGTATATCTGTAAAATAACGCGTATAAATTAACCAGTTAAAAACCTCGTTACCACACTAGATTATTCAGCATGCATGTAAAGAAGTGTATTTCAAAAGGTTTGCCTGTATTGATGCATTGTTAATCAGTGTTAGCTTGTTATAATGCGCGCTTTTACGATGAAGATAGTTGGCTAATATGAAAAGAGTCGTGTTATACACACAGAAGAAGTGTCCAAATTGCGATTCAGCAAAGCGCTACTTAGATGAAAAAAAAATTCCGTATCGCTTATGCAGCGTCAATGAGCCACGTGGCAGTAAAGAACTCGCCGCAATTGGTGGTAGAGGTGTTCCAACACTCAAAATTGGTGATCAAGTACTACGGGGTTTTTCAATAAAATCATTCGAAAATATGTATCGCGGCTAACACCGAATACAAACCAAATTATTATTCATCACGTTATTACGACGGTGATGAATGAAAGACTTTCATTATTACTTATGGATAAAAATCATGAAGAATCGTATTGCTCAGCTTGGTCTTATCATCAGCTTATTATTTTCAACTTTGGTTAACAGTGCCGAAATAGACAGTATCGACCTTAAAGTCACCATGAAACACATGAGATTAGCGTATACTCAAGCAATGAAAACTACATCTGCGGATGAGTTTAACATGCGCATTGATGAAATAAGTGAAATGCTTGCTGTTGCACAAAGCTATAACTTTTCCCCTGATCGTGCAGAGATGTCAAATCAAGGTTTAAATAAAGTTGAATCGGTACTTAACAGCATTCAAGAAGTCGACGTTACAGACACGAATCTAGATCTTGCTAAAAGTAAGCTAGAACAAGTGGATAGCTTAAGAAAAGAATATCATAAGAAAAGTAAGCCTAGCGTTTGGTCGCTTATTTTCGGTTAATAAACAATTTTCGATTAATAAATAAGGGTCGGTCTTAAAAGTAAGTACCGATATGATATCAATTGCTTAAATGACAAATTATTTATTGCACACAATTGGTATCTGACCGTTATTTTAGTCACACTAGGAACAGATTAAATGTCAAAAACTCTCGATAGCAACCAAATCGCGACAATCCAAGCTTATGATGCTGAAAAACGCCTAAGCTATTTATTAAAAGAAGTGACTAGCGAACGTCAAATCTGGATCCTAACGGATGAGCACGGTTGCGTAATGCTAAACAATGAAGACGAAGACTGTGTACCTGTATGGCCTAACGCTGAATTTGCACAATCTTGGGCAACTGGCGAATGGAAAGACTGTAAAACAGAATCTATCTCGTTAGCTAAATGGCAAAGCCGTTGGACATCAGGCTTGATGGATGATGATTTAGCATTGGTTATTTTTCCTAACCTTGCAGACGAAGGACTTATCATGTTCCCTGACGAATTTGATATGGCACTGCAGAAACAAGCGAAGAAAAATCGCTAATAAGCACTTAACTGCTAAATAGTAACTAAATTATAGCCATAAGCCTGCCTGTATTAGATAACAGGCAGGCTTTTTTATTGCTGACATCTACCAGCAAAGCGATCGCTAACTTCTGTTTCGAACCTCGTATCGTCAGTCGCCTCTCAAATCATCAATCCAGCATTCTCCAGTAAGTAGCAGCACTTACACAGCGGTACTGCTTATAAAGTAGTACTAATATCACTAAGTTAAGGAAATGTTATTTTATTTATCCGTATTCTCATGTATGGTTTCCCTTTCCTGTGCAATCGGCCTAAGGCCTAATAATATGATTTCAAACAAGCTAAAATTATTTATTATCTATATCTGTTTTTCACTATTAAGCGGTTGCTCAGTTGTTCGCTGGAAAATAGACAGTGATGAAGACAGTCTTAAAGCCGTTGGTTTTACACAACATGATGTTAGCCTAGATGAAGGTGGTACCCTGAGCTATTGGCGCGGAGGTAAAGGCCAACCGTTATTATTAATTCATGGATTCGGTGGTAATGCAGTCACCACTTGGAAAGATGAAATGCAGGCTTTAAGCGCAGACTACGATGTCATTGCTCCAGATCTTGCTTGGTTTGGTGATTCTTTCAGTGCCGGTGAAGCGAACCTCACAACTGAAACACAAACCATTTGGCAGCTTGTTAATCAGTTGGAACTTGAAAATATCAATATAGCCAGTATTTCTTATGGCGGTTTTATCACTTTAAATATGATGAATAATAGCCCAGAGCAAACCCGCCAGATTAATAAAGCGATTATTATCGCCAGTCCAGGTCCTTACTTTAACGATGATGACCTTGACGCGTTAACAACCCGTTTTGGTGTCGACAACCCAGAAGATTTCTTTATTCCAAAAAACAGCGATGAACTACGCCGTTTATTTGATGGTATTTTCGTTAGACCTAAAATGATGCCAGACTTTGTTGCTGACCAAATTTATCAAACTTACTTTGCTGCTTGGCATAAACAAAGAGTAGAGATGATCCAGTCACTGCCAGCAGATCGTGATGTTTTACTCGATGCGCCACAGTCACCTATACCTACGCTATTAATCTGGGGAGAAAAAGATCAGATATTTCCTCTTGAACATGGTATTTATCTCAGTAAAAAAATCCAGGCCCCGCTTGTTGTGATACCTGACACTGGCCACGGGGTTACCAACGAACAACCGGAAATGGTTGTACATTTAATCAAAAACTTTATCGACAGCGAAAAAAGATAGTACTGCTTAAAGATAGTACTGTTTATAGCGGTATAGCTGTTATTATGCCGTTATGAAACATTGAGAGCATTGAATTAGTTATGAGTAAAAAACATTACGTAGTATGGAAAGGCGTGAAGACTGGTGTATTTGATAGCTGGTCTGAAACGAAAGCACAAATTGATGGCCGCAGTGATGCTCAATATATGGGCTTTCCATCAAAAGACGAAGCAGACCAAGCATTCGCTTCAACGTATACACGCGCATTAATGAAACGCTCATTCGCAAAAGACGATGCGACAGGATCTGGTGTTAAACCAAAAGCAACGCGTCCAGTTGGCAGCTCAAGGTCCATTTTATCTGCGGCACCACAAGTTGCAGATCTTAATATTTACTGTGACGGTGCCTGCTCGCCTAACCCAGGTAAATCGGGTACTGGCATGGCGGTTTATGAAAAAGATAAACTAGCGCAATTATGGTACGGCTTATATGAAGAAAATGGCACCAACAACTCTGCAGAATTAAATGGGTTACTGGTGGCCTTTCGTTTTGCGGCATCGCATATCGAGCAAGGTAAAACAGTACAAGTACTATCTGACTCAAGATATTCAATTGATTGTATCACTAAGTGGGCAAAAGGCTGGAAAAACAAAGGTTGGAAACGCGGTAAAAACGAAGAAATTAAAAACCTTGCCATTATCCAGCAATGCTTCACTTTATACGAAAAGTTAAAATCTAACCTGATCATCTCTCATGTCAAAGGACATGCGAACATTGAAGGTAATGAGTTGTCTGATCGTATGGCAGTGCTAGCGCGAACTCAACAAGAACCTAAGCTGGTGCAATATACTCATAGTATTAATATTGCTGAAATTTTAGCAATGCCTTCAGGCTAATTATTCACTACTGATATTTCCTCGTCTTAAAAAAGGAAAACAAGCTGAAAGTAGATCACTGCTTGTTTTCATTTTTCTACTTTCTACTTTCTATTCTTAAACAACTGCAGGATGCAATACCTAAGATTAGTTGAGTATCAATATCCAACCAATGTCGTTATAAGTTAAATAATCGGTGAACAACCTTTCAGCATAAGCGCAACATTAGAGCTTGCTTTCGCTTGGGCATAATATGCATCTGTCGTAGTCAGCCCTGTTTGGGTCAAAGCACCTACATCAGCTGAAATCAGTGGCGCGATAACCGTTAATGCCGATGCCGATTGGCGGTCTGCCTCATAGGCCGTAAATGCTTTACTGATCTCTGGACAGGTAAACGCATCCGCGCCTTGTTGAGCCATGCTATAAGCTTGAGATGACGTTTCACAGCCAGCAAGTGTGCCAGCAAATAATACTACAGCGATTATTTTATACATTAATATTTCCTTATTTTATATGTACGCACTGCCAATACACAGCACTTCTATCCTATCCTATCCTGTCCAATCCAGTATAGCTTATAACATCAAGATAATGTGGACAAATATGCAGTATATAGCCGCACTATATTTACATTCAAAATATCCACGTTAAGATGATAACCAAACACGACTTAATGAATGGATACGTATGTCAAAACATTGGTTTAAAAGGTTAATTCCAATTCTGCTAGGCAATGCGCTGATACCAGTTTCAGCAGAAAACATAGCTGAAATTTCAGCCGCTGAATGCAAAACGATGACAACCGCGGGGATAATGTCCGCTACAGCACCAGTGCAATGTGACCGCTTAAGACAAGTGCAGTTCGACTATATCGACTTCCAAGGTCAACAGCACAACAACGGTTCAATTATTGTCATGGATGCCGTAGCGCCACATATAGCGACTATTTTTGAGCGTTTATATACCCTGAAGTTCCCTATTAATAAAGCCCAGCCAATACGTCATTATCAAGGCAATGATGATTTATCGATGGCTGATAACAACACCTCTGCATTTAATTATCGTCCTATTGCCGGCAAGCGTTCACTCTCTATTCATGCTTACGGTCTCGCAATCGATATCAATCCAAAACAGAATCCATTTGTTGAATTTGGCGAACAAGGTCGCGCTAACTTCAAGCCTGAGGATGGATCTAAGTATGCCAATAGGATGCAGTTTAGGTATGGTAAAGAGCAACGTCAGGGTTTTGCTGAAGATGTAATCACCACGTTTGCTGATAATGGTTTTTTATATTGGGGTGGTTTTTGGAATACGCCAATTGATTATCAACACTTTCAAGTGAGCCGCAATATGGCGAATTTAATGTCGGCAATGTCAGCTGACCATGCAGCTCATTTTTTTGATAACTATGTGCAGTGGTACCAAACATGCAAGACCAGTTACCCTGCGGCTTATGCAGAGCATAAAATCAGTGATTATACTCACTATTTAGAAAACAAACTAAATAGTGAGTCGTTAAATAAAACATTTAAGCAATCACCGGCGTCTGTCATCGCGGCGATACAACAGCCGCTACAGACATCAAGAATATGTGTTAAAGACTAAGCACGCTGAACCGTTATTATTCGTCACCCAATGATTTATAAGGCCAGTAAAAATGGCCTGCGCGGATGATAACGGTCGCTATAGCCAAGACTAACGCAGCCAATGACAACCACACCACGTCAACACTCTCTAGCTCTTTCATGCCCAGCGTAACATAACGAGCAATCGCCATCATCGCAATATAAATAGGATAACGAACGGGGATCTTACCGTTGACGACAAACTGTTGGATCATTGCTAATACTTCAAGGTAAATAAACATAAGTAAAATATCTGTTAGTTTTACCGTGCGTAATTCATAAACATGATAGAAATCATTTGCCATTGCAAATATGGTAGCCAGTGTAATAGCAACCAACAAAACAGCTTCGACATAACTGAATAGCTTTAAGAAAACACGACTAAATTTCTTGGGTAAATGAGATGGCATAATCGCTCCACAATATAAATATAATGCTCATTTGAAGTAATGAGTTATTCTGACAATATACAATAGTTTGTAAACAATTGTATATTTCAATATTGGCTAAGTCACTGAATTAACGTTCACGTTTTAATCAAGTAAATAAACGTTAACTTTAGCAATACCTCTTTATAATAAAATAAACATAACAAATTAAACACTAAGTAAAATATCTGATATTATAATTAGTGTTAATTCTCACTTATATCAATAATTTAACTTTATTGACTATCTGCTTATCATAATAGATTAAAATATAATCACAGCCAACACACATCATATTGCATATATGTTAAGTCTACATGATTATATTTCTTATTGAGCATTTCATTCTATAATATGGATAATTACGACGGGTTGTCGCCAATGGAGTTTTAAGTGCGAAATATTCAAAAAATAACGATAGGGATAGTGATCGTTACCTTAATTATATTAGTTTGGTACCATTTCCGTGCTAATACGAAAACCTACACAGTAACACCTGACGAGTTCCATTTTGCAAATATCGATGATAGCAGTAAAGGGGGGTTAAGCAGCTCTGCAATCGAGATCAAAGATGGAAAAGCGTACCTTACTTGTAACGTCGTTAAAGAATCCGATTATCCTTGGCCCTATTGTGAATTAGAGATCAGTCTTTCTGATAATCTAATCCAAGGTATCGACTTATCTGATTATAATAAAATCAGTCTCGACATTGATTACACCACAACACATTCAAATAAACGTTTGCGTGTATACATACGCAATAGTAACCCCGCTTATACCCGAGTAGATGAACGAACTTCATTAAAGTTTAATGGCATTGAATACCGGCCAGGTTTTGGCGATGGTGAAACTGCGATTACACTAGATACTTTTCAAGTATTAACTTGGTGGATAGCGGATAATAATATCGGACTTGAACACGCTTCACCTGATTTTTCTAACGTGCCGATTATTGAAATTGCAACGGCATCAGGTGTCACTGAAGGTCAGTTTGAAATAGTGGTTAACAGCATTGAATTTCAAGGCGTATGGATCAAAGAGTCTACGCTACTCAAAGGACTGTTATACACCTGGCTATTATTAATCATCAGTTTTGTTTTATATGAACAAACTAAGCTACATCGCCGACTGAAGCAAAGCCATCAAAGAGCAGCCCGCCTATTTAAATTAAATCAAAATTTAAATGAAAAGAATATCGAATTTTCTGAATTAGCCAACCGCGACCCACTGACTGGCGCATTAAACAGAAACGCAGTGCAAGATTGGTTAAAAAAAATGGCTCAGCAAGTGCGCTGGGGCAACCAAAATTTTTCGGCACTGTTTATCGATATTGATCACTTTAAAAGTGTTAACGATAAATATGGCCACCAAGTCGGTGATGATATCTTACGTGAGTTTGTATTCGTGATATCAAAAAATATTCGCAACAATGATTTTTTAGTACGCTGGGGCGGAGAAGAATTTATCGTGTTTTTTCCTGATACCGATGGCCAGCAGGCAATGAATAGAGCCGAAGCACTGAGGGGCATCATCGCAGCTCATAACTGGTGTCATAATAAACCGCTGACTTGCAGTATTGGGGTCGCCCAAATGGGCAAAGAGCGTATTACAGAAATGATCGCGCGCGCTGATGAAGCCTTATATAAAGCCAAAGGCCGCGGGCGTAATAAAGTAGTGTCGAGCCAATCACCGACACCACAAGGTTCAGTTTACGATTATTTATAAGCTTTATTCCCAATCAAAGCGAACAAAAAAGCCAGCTAAATTAGCTGGCTTTTTTCATCATGAATCGTTGTATTATTTCATATTGTTATGCGGTACAGCTAAGAGGCATTATGATTCAACAGCTTATGCCGTAACCACTTTTTCATCTGCTTGCTTAAGCATTGCATAGCTCACGCCTGTAACTAGCGTACCCGCAGCTATCGCGACTAAATACATCAGCACAGGTGTAATTGCATTTGGAATGAGTAACACAAACAGACCACCATGTGGGGCCATTAATTCAGCACCAAACAACATAGATAGTGCACCCGTTAATGCACCGCCAGCGATACAGCTAGGGATCACACGCATTGGATCGCGGGCTGCAAACGGAATAGCACCTTCAGAAATAAAGCATAAACCTAACACAAATGAGGCTTTACCCGCTTCTTGTTCACTGCCATTAAACTTACGCTTAGCAAGGAACGTCGCTAGACCCATACCCAACGCAGGTACCATACCAGCAGCCATAACCGCCGCCATTGGCGCATACGTTTGTGATGCTAATAAACCCACCCCAAAAGTATAAGCGGTTTTATTTACAGGACCACCAAGGTCGAAACACATCATGCCGCCAAGAATAATACCCAACAACACAGCATTTGCTGAGCCCATATTATTCAAAAACTCAGTTGACGCATTCATTGCAGCAGAAACAGGGCCACCAACCACATATATCATCACCAAACCGGTAATCAGTGAGGCTAAAAGTGGAATAATTAAAATCGGTTTCAACGCTTCCATTGATTGTGGCAGCTGCACTTTTTCAGCAATTAATTTCGCGGTATAACCAGCAAGAAAACCCGCCACAATACCACCGAGGAAACCAGCGCCAGTTGAACTCGCTAACATGCCACCAATCAAGCCAGGTGCTAAACCAGGTCGGTCAGCAATCGAGAAGGCAATAAAGCCAGCAAGAATAGGGATCATTAACGCAAAGGCTGAACCACCACCGATAGTCATTAGTGCAGCAGCTAATGTGCCCTCTTCTTTAAACGCTTCAATACCAAATACAAAGGACAAAGCAATAGCCAAACCACCTGCTACCACTAATGGTAGCATGTGTGATACCCCAGTCATAAGGTGTTTATAAGCACCCGTTTTTTCCGTGTTATCCTGTGCATTTGTGGCCGTTTTACCATGGCTATAAACGTGCGCGTCGTTAAAAGCATTATCCATCGTTTGTTTAGTTTTCTTCAGTGCTAAACCAGTACTGGTCTTATACACCTTTTTACCATCAAAACGCGCTAAGTCGATATCAATGTCAGCGGCAATAATGACCACATCGGCAGCGGCAATTTCATCACTCGAAAGTTGGTTTTTAGCGCCTACAGAGCCGCGAGTTTCAACTTTAATTTTATGCCCTAAACGTTGACCTTCTTGTTCTAGCGCTTCCGCTGCCATAAAGGTATGAGCAACGCCCGTTGGGCAAGCTGTAATAGCAACAATCGTTTTACTGCTGTTGCCTGCATCTGTAGTCGCTGCAGCTAATTTATTACTGCTGCTTTTTTCATTACTGTTTACTTCATTACTAATCGTAAGCTCAGTTGCCTTTTCAATCGCCTGTTCTAAATATGTTTTAGCATCCGAAAATACTGCATCTACCGCTGAACGATAGACTTTTTTACCAATCAATCGACTGTCATCAATATTGGCACTTGCGGCAACAACAATATACTCAGCCGCGGCTATCTGCTGCTCAGTTAAAGCTTTCATAGGCGCCACTGATGAATGGCACTCAATATCTGCTTGCCAGTTTAATTCAGTCGCTGCTTTTTCTAATAAACCCGCAGCAATAAGGCTGCTTGCGATGCCACTTGGACACGCAGTTACAATTGCAATTTTCATTATGAATATCCTTTATTCGCAAATAGTGATGCGTTCACTCATCGTGATCACTTCATTTATATCTTCAACGCCAACACCAACCTGAGTAACAGCTAATGCTGATAATGCAGTTGCAAAGCCTAATGTTTGTTTTTTATTCCAGTTGTTTAACTGTCCCCAGCACATACCTGCCACCAAAGTGTCACCCGCACCGACTGTACTCACGACAGCCATTTTAGGCGGTTTAGCCTGTAACCAACCTTCGTGGTTAAGCCACATAACACCGTCAGCACCCAGCGATACCACGACATTCGCGATACCCGTACTGACTAACTGTTCTGCAATCTCAGCTAAGCTCTTGTCTGCCATTGAGGCAGCTTTAGCATCCTTAGAGCTCTTAGCCCAGTGCACCAATTCTTCATCATTCGGTTTGATCAGCCAAGGTTGCACCGCAATACCCGCACTCAGCGCTGCATTGCTGCTATCAAAAAAAACTTTCTTACCCGCTTGCTGTAACTGTGTGATCCATTTAGCACATTGCTCTGGTGTCACGCCAATCGGTAAGCTACCCGCCATCACAAAGACATCGTGATCAACAGACAAGTTAGCGAGCATGGTTTCAAACTCAACAATCGCAGCCGCTGTCACACTCACGCCAGGGAAGTTAATGTCACTGACCTGACTGCTTGATTCGACTAATTTAACGTTAATGCGAGTAGCGCCTTGCACACGAATAAATTGGTCCTTGATATTACTGCGCTCAAATAACTGACAAAACGGCGCTTGATTCTCAACACCTAAGAAACCAGTCGCAGTCACCTCTGCGCCAAGTTCCGCTAATACTTTTGCCACATTAACGCCTTTACCTGCAGGCTCTAGCGCGCAGTGCTGCACTTGGTTCACAGTGCCTTTCGTTAATATTTGTAAATGCCCAGTCAAGTCTAACGCTGGGTTTAACGTCACAGTGACGACTTTCAAGTTTGTTAATTGCATGATCATTATTTACCTTCACCTAATCCAGCTTCGATACCTGCACCTATAGCTTCGAGTGCTAACTGTGCATCATGGCCATTTGCAGTAAATGTTAATGCTTCACCACAACGCACACCCAGCGACATTAATTTCATCAAGTTTTTAGCATTGGTTGATTTACCCGCCGCATTAGTCACCTGGATATCAGCTTGATACTGCTTGATGATTTTCACCAACATCGCACTTGGTCTAGCATGTAAACCATGACTGTTATGGATAGTAAATGTCGCCGTTTCACCACTTGGCTGCACTTCTGTTAATAAACGAATAATGGTGTCTTCATCTGCATTAAATAACTGATTCACTTGTTGGTTATAAATTAAATCGACCACACATTGCATATTATCTAAGTGTAAATTGTTATCACTTGCTAGCATTAGTACGCCTTTAACAGCTAAGCTTTCATAATCTAAGTTAGCTTGTAATAAGCACTCTGTTGGCGTTACAAATGATATTGCCGTCGTAGTAACCGCTTTGCTGGTTTTCGCTAACCATAATCCCTGACCTAAATGGCATGCAGGCGTAGTGATCGCATCGGCAACACCACTATTGTCAATACAGCCATGGTGTTTAAGCAGTCCAGCTGCAACAGCGATAAGTTGGGATAAATCTTGCCCAGGAAAGGCTAGTTGTATCAGATCCGCAGTTAATAAGGTTGTTGATTGCTGCTTACTCTCAAGACTATTACCTTCAAGCAAAGCAATAATCGCTTCCGCGCTATCGCAATTTTGTAATTCTTGCTCGATACCATCTGCGCTTAATACATGCGTAAGCTGCTTTAAAATCGCTAAATGTTCATCCGATTTAGCCGCTATCGCAATAGCAAGGTACACAGTTTGCCCCTCGCCCCAATCAACCCCTTGTGGATAATGATGTAATTGCACACCGGTTTTATTAACTAAATCACGTGTGCCTACGGTGCCATGCGGGATCGCGATACCATTACCTAAATACGTTGAATGCTGCGCTTCACGCGCCAACATCCCGTCAACATAACTTGCTTCAACATAGGTTTTATTCGCCAAGCTTTGTGCAAGGGCTTTAATGGCGTGCTGCTTGTTCGGCGCCGATTGCTTTAATTGAATGTCATTCGAAGACAGTGACAACATAACTTTACTCCATATTTCGGTATTATTTATCTACTACTTACATAACTGCTTGGGCACTACATAGGTAAACAATACCGCGTTAATACTGGTGGTTTAATTCTTTGCTGACGACAGCTGAATCGTTTCAGCAACAAGTTAATTAAAAAGGCTGCAGCAATGACAAAATGATTATAAATGGCATTGCTGAAACCTTTCAGCTAATATACTGAAGTGTTTCTAAGCTGATTACAATTTTCAATAGCAGATCATTTAAGAAACTTTGAGCAAGCGCACAGATTAGGGATGAAACAAGTATGACATTAGATGAAATAGCCAAACTAGCTGGGGTATCACGTACCACTGCCAGTTATGTGATTAACGGTAAAGCCAGTAAGTACCGAATTAGTGAAAAAACCCAGCAAAAAGTAATGGCTGTGGTGAATGAGCATAATTACCGTCCTGATCATGCCGCACAATCATTACGCGGTGGCAGTAACCGTTCATTTGGTTTAATCATTCCTGATTTAGAAAATAGCAGCTATGCTAAATTAGCCAAATTACTTGAACGTGATGCGCGTAAAGCTGGTTACCAACTCATCATTTCATGCTCTGACGATGATCCAGATACCGAGATGAAAGTCGCTGAGACCTTGCTTAGTCGCCGTATCGATGCTTTGCTAGTCGCAAGTTCCCTGCCCGCTGAACACAGCTATTATCGCACTGTACAAGCCAATGGCGTGCCAGTAATAGGGCTTGATCGCGCAATGGATGATGAAATTTTTGCTTGTGTCATCAGTGAAGATTTAGACGGCGCTTATGAACTAACGCAAGCTTTACTCGAAAGCGATATCAACTCTATTGGTTTAGTTGGCGCTGTACCTGAACTGGGTATATCAAAAGAACGTGAACAAGGTTTCTTATCAGCCATCAGCCAACATGAACGGGATGTGAAGCAGCTAACGGCCTATGGCGATCACTTTAGCCAACAACAAGGCCAAGCCCAAGTACAACAATGGATTGATAACGGTACATTCCCCGATGCAATTTTAGCAACCTCTTATACCTTATTTGAAGGGGTACTCGATTGCTTGATACGTAATCCAAGCTTAATGGCCAGCACTAAACTCGCGACCTTCGGTAATAATCGTTTATTAGATTTCTTACCCAGTAAAATTCAATCGTTACCACAGCAGTTTGAATTAATTGCCAAACATGCGTTAAAAATGGCGCTTAGTGCGGCTAACGGGCGTAACCAACCTGGTATTGAAGTGGTGTCACGTAAAATTATTCGCCGTTGATCCAAACTAATAATGACGTGCGAATAACTTATCGATAAGGTGCAAACAAAGGTAATAACCAGTCAATGAAGGTCTGTACTTTCAATGGTAATGGGCTGGCTGTCGGCGTGAGCAAATAATAACTGTAGGGACTGACAAAGCCCGCTGAAAATGGGATGACTAAGCTACCATCAGCTAATTGCTGAGTGACAAAAAATCGTGGAATAAGCGCGACTCCCATACTACTTACCGCCGCTTGACTGAGCATATAAAAATGCTCCATACCAAATTTATTATCCGTTGTTATTTCAATGCCGATATCATCCCCCCAAAAACGCCATAATCCAGGTCGCGAAGTATGCTCTAACAAGGTCATATTGTTGATGTCTTGCAGTGAAGTCATTGTGGTAGCCAACTGCGGTGAACACACCAAGCACAAATCTTCATCCATTAGCTTAAGGACATTACAACCCTGCGGCTTTTTAGTGGCACTGCGTATGGCTATATCGTATTGATGCTGGCTAAAATCAATCGCAAAATCGCCAATCGATAGATCAACAAACAAATTGGGGTTACTGAGTTTAAAGCCTTCCAGACTCGGGATTAGCCAGCTAATGGTTAAGCTCGGTAATACATTAATAGCGATGCGTTGGGCGAACTGCGGCTGAGAGATAAGCTCTTGTGTCGCGCCATTAATCGTTTGCAGCGCGCTCTGAACCTTAATTAAATAAGGCTTTGCCTCTTCAGTAAGCACTAACTTTCGGTGTTGACGAATAAATAAATTAACCCCTAGATATTGCTCTAATATCTTCACTTGCTTACTCACCGCGCCATGCGTCACGAACAGTTCCTTCGCTGCTAGCGTAAAACTCACATTTCTCGCAGCGGATTCGAAAGCACGCATTGCATTTAATGGTGGTAGATTAGGGTACATAGAAATACTCATTTTAAATAAAGAATAAAAACAGCGTGAGTTTATCTCACACTATAAAGAAGATAACTCCTTTGCGTTACATCTGTAAAGAAGATTAAATAGCCCCTCACATTACGCAGGAGCAGAGCATTATGATTTTGGATATGTCATTACAACTATCTACAGAAATTGTTGGGTTGTTATTTTTAGTTGCCGTCGTGGCCGGATTCATTGATGCGATTGCTGGCGGTGGTGGTTTACTGACTATTCCAGCATTATTATGGGTTGGCTTGCCTCCCGCAACAGCGCTCGCGACCAACAAGCTACAAGCCTGTGGTGGTAGCTTCTTTGCCAGTTTTTATTTTATTCGTAAAGGCATGGTCGATATAAAGAAGATGAAGTTCGCGATTGCCTGCACCTTTGTGGGTTCCGCTTTAGGTAGTATTGCCATCCAATCAATAGACCCGAGCATTCTGGAAGTTATCTTACCCTTTCTCATACTCGCTATCGGTGGCTATTTCTTATTATCTAAACAGATCTCTGACGAAGATAAACATCAACTACTCACCCCCACACTGTTCGCTATCACCGCAGCATTCGGCATAGGCTTATATGATGGGTTCTTTGGCCCTGGAACAGGCAGTTTCTTTGCCTTGGCATTTGTATCACTGGCTGGTTTTGGTTTAGCAAAAGCCACGGCGCACGCTAAAGTATTAAACTTTGCCACGAATATTGCGTCACTGTTGTTCTTTGCATTAGGTGGGAAGGTCTTGTGGGCGCTTGGTGGCATTATGTTAGTTGGCCAAGCGCTCGGGGCAACACTTGGCTCACGTTTGGTACTATCAAAAGGCGTTAAAATCATTAAACCTTTGATGGTCACTATGTCTATCGCCATGAGTTTAAAGCTACTTTTTGCTTAAAACTTGTTGACCCTATTTAGCCGTCACTTGCCAATGCAGCTGTTCAGCAGCTGCTTGCAAGTGTGTATCAAAGCTCGCTAACAACGCCGCTGAACAACTTGATAATTCCACATAGGCCTTACCCTCCTCAGGAAAGGTATGCACTGCAGCATGACTTTCAGCTAACAACCACAGCGCGGTATAACCCTGTGGTTGAAAATAATGCTCAACAAAATTTAATACGCTAAAACCTGCCTGCTCAAGACCTGCAGAAATAACACCTTTGAGTGCTTCACTCTCACAGCAGCTTAACCACCAGCGTTGATTATATATTTTTGCTTCCATCGTTATTTCACTTATTCACATTACACTAAAACAACATAGCCAGCGGATATTCATTAATACCCGCTGTCACTAATTCTTATACAATTCTGACTCAGTTTGCCACGCCGCACGGTTATAATCATACAAGACGCCAGAACCTAATCGATTAATCTCAATCTCGTCCATTTTGTCATAAAAATTACCGGGAAAAACAAACGATGCCAACAAAAATTGTTTATTGAGCCAATTAGATGGGACAGGCAGACTATCCATATCACTGATGCGTTTACTTGCCGATTTACCGCGTGTTGTCGCGATAGTCCAACCCCACTGACCAAATGACGGAATATTCCGTTGGTACTGCTCTACATGTAAAAAACCAGCCTCTTTGACTGTTTTACCGATACTCAAAAACGCCTTTTGTGCATGATAAGGTGATGTCGATTGTATTGCTAATGCACCATCTGCAGCGAGTAATTGACGCACTTGATTATAAAAGTAATCGCTATAGAGCTTATTCAAATCGGGGTGATTTGGATCGGGTAAATCAATAATAATAGTATCAAATTTAGCCCCTTCATCCAGCAGTTTTTCTACTTGTAAAAATGCATCGGTAGCAAATAAAGTTAACCGCGGATCCAGTAATGATGATTCATTTAAACCCAACATGCGTTGTTTTATATTTTCTGGCGCTGCATAGTCAACGGTATTAGCCCCAAATAAGGCCAATAGTTCAGCATCTAAATCCACTAAAGTGACCGCTTCAACAGGCCAGCGCAATACATTACGCAGCGCTAAGCCGTCGCCACCACCAATAATTAACACTTTATCATGGCGATTAGACGCCATCATTGCCGGATACACTAACAAGTCATGATATAGCTGCTCATCAACACTTGAGAACTGTAAATGACCGTTAATAAACAAGTCAGTTACCGGCTCTGCGTGGTTTTTCAAATAGCGTTCAGTCACCACCACATGTTGATATTTTGTCGATTGTGAATAGATCACTTTGTCTTTGTACAACACACTGCTTAATTCCGCCAGCCAGCCAGTACCTAAAGTGAGAATAATTGCGAATAATCCAACCAGTAATAAGTGACAAACAAACAACAATTTTGCCCAACGGATCTTGTCTTGATAACACCATAAAAACGCCAGACCCGCGATGATATTAAATAACGCAGTCCATGCAGCCGCCTCCATTATCGGTAACGACAACATGATCAAAACCCAAATAGCCGCGCAAATACCCGCACCAATATAATCAGCACCATAAATTGTACCGGCGTTATTCTCTAAAAATCGACCGTAAACCTGCTGACGCACTCGGGCAATCAACGGGATCTCCATACCAATAAAAATACCGAGAATTAAACCAAATACATAAGGCATGAATTTGGCTATTTTTTCTAGCTGTTGTGGTAGGTAACCATCAAGCACGACATTACTGGGTAAATTGAACGTCGCCGATAATAACTGTGGCAAGCTGTAACTTAAGGCTATCATCGCTGAAATAATCAAAATACAGCTCATACCAATTAAAGCAATCAAAGCCTCTAACCAAGCAAATGCAGTAAAGGCGTCTTTAAACCAACGCGCCATAAATGCACCAATACCCATCGCGACAATCATGGTACCGATCATCGCATAGATCGCACTTTCAACTGAACCTAATACCCTGCCCGCATAATGCGAAAGCAAATATTCATAGATCAAGCCGCAACCAGCAAGAATGATCATAACCGAAATTAATAACGCATCGTGAAACCACAATGAACGTTTACGCTGACGGGCTTGTTGGGCTTTATTATCGCTATTTACAACTGAGGGTTCCACACAATGCCTTACCGTAGTTTGAATGAAGTTTAATTGAGGTTTAAAAATGAAATCGAAACACAAACTTAAAAAGCCCAAACTCAGTAACATTCACAGTGTAATAACAACTGCAAAACGCTACCGAGTTTGAGCCATGTCTATGACTTAGATAAACTGATTACCTTATAGGGCATTAGCTGCCAAGTAAGGTTGCCATTGTCAGGCCGATTGAAAATGATATCGTTGCCGAAATCACTGCAACGCCAATGTTCTTTTGGCGAATGACTTCATCTGCAATATCAACACCAGACAAGATCACTTTAATGGTAATCAATTGTAAAACAGCGAAAATAGCCACACTAATTACAGCTGAGAATGCCCAATATGTCAGGCTAAGCGTGATATTGTCTGCAGCATAAGGTGCAAGACCAGTTGCCGCTGTAATAGCCAAACCTGAACCGATTAAGAAACCTGAATAACGAATACCAACAGCTAAGTTGTCATCTAAGATCAGTTGTTGTAGGCAATCACCTGTACGCTTGAACAAACTCACACGGTATTTGCTGACTAACAGCATAATGATATTGGCAACAACAAACGCCGCGATCACAACAGGTATTCCATGCCAGCCTTCTGTTAACACCCATATCAACGCTGAGCGCACAACAATAGCGACAGTGACAATATGACCAAAATCAACAAAAGCCGCCGTTACATTACCTTTTACAATCTCATCGTGTAAGCTAACTTTTTGCAGTGTCACTTTATCTTGGAAAAAATGTCCGGCTTTTATTAGCGCAATCGCTAATAAACCATAACCCGCCATTTGTGTTGCTTCTTCAAATAATGAATCTGCAAAGTCACCGCTACTAACGCCTGTTAATACGATTGCTAAGCCAGCTAAGCCCGCTGCGAAACTAATACCAAAGGCAAAATTATCACGTTTAGCAATTTCATCATTGGCATGTAAATTTGATACCCAGCCCTTGATCATTTTTAAACTCACAAATAACGCAATGATGACTGTAAAATCAATAATCAGTGCTTGTGTCGTCCACATCGTCAATCCATCAAACTCGTACATACTCAATCTCCATAACTTGTTCTTTTATTTGTTCAAGGCCGTCTGTTTACTTACGACAGTCTATTCACGCAAAGCATCTATTTACCGC
The DNA here is from genome assembly GCF_015082335.1 of Moritella sp. F3. Lineage (NCBI taxonomy): Bacteria > Pseudomonadati > Pseudomonadota > Gammaproteobacteria > Alteromonadales > Moritellaceae > Moritella > Moritella sp. F3. The sequence goes on from NZ_BLRL01000016.1 coordinate 26,047, forward strand.
GGCTGACACCACGCGATGTACGGCTACCACTATTTCTAAATGATCCGGTCTTGCTGGTCGCTTTATTACTGCTCGTAAACGACTTTTTCGGTTTAGAATAGCTGCTCGCTGTTTTAGTCGGCGTATAACTAGAACGACTCAGCCCAGCAGAACCCGAGCGTGTCTTCGCATAAGGTGAACTAAACGATTGGCCTTTACGTTGAAATGATTTACGTGTTTTAGTTTCAACGGCCGCTTGCTTGACGCTTTGCTTAGGACTTGTATAACGTGAACGGCCATAATCATTGTAATAACTATAACGACGATTTTGACTCCAACTCGAATAACCCACACGACCAGTTAAATCGCCCAACATGCGATACATACCGTACCACTGCCAGAAACTTGTGCCGTTACTGCCGCTTTGCCAATTACCGTAATTGGGGTTGCCAACCATCTGGCTACCAGCGCCATAATCAGCACCATCACCACTGCTTTGTTCAGCGTATTGACTAATTGCGCCAACACGAGCAAGTTGGCCGTCAGACATATCCGCGAGCACATTAATTGGATCCGTGAGTGCATCATTAAATAAGCTTTGTTTAGAGGCCTCGTTAATACGCGTCAATTCATCCAGCAATGAACCCGCATTATCGAGTGTGACCGTTTCAGCTCGCACATCATTGAGACGCATCGCCAGATTTTCATATAAAGGCCCCTTACGCGTTGCATCCTCTGCAATCAAGTCCGCGATACGAGTAAGCTCTGGCTTTTGTTGTTTTAGAACATGCGCATACTCAGATAACAATCTTGCATTACGAATTGAGCCGGTTTCAATTGCCGTGCCAAGTCGTTCAAGTGACTGCTCAGTAGTGAGCACTTGCTGCGTAATTGTCTTTTGTGTTTGTTCTAGTTTTGATTCACAGCCAGCTAACAGCTGTAAAATAAATAACAGACTTATTAACTTCCATGGTTTAATCATTGACATAAATGGCCACCTATCTTGCCCGCCGATTTTAATATAATCACGCCATCATCTGGCTTTTTAATATCCCGTTACTGTACGTTTTAAGCATCAAAAAATCAATTGCTTATAACGCTGTAAATTACCTATTTTGTAAGCGGTTATAATCCAATAAGCCTGCGTTAATAGGCTGTAACTGCTGATTAAGCGCTTGAATGGTATCACTGTGTGGCCAGAATCGAGGATCTGAGCGCCTAACACCATAATCATCTAACCAAGCACTATAATCTGTGGCAGTTTGCATCGCAGCTAAACGCGCAACAAATATCGGTAATTGTGCTGCATCTACCGTTAAGTACACGCCAGGATAATCACCAATAATGCCACTCACCACCGTTAGGGTATCTTCTGCCGGTAATAAATTCGATTCTTCATCCAATAAACTAGACATATTACTGTGAGCAACGTTCTTCACTAAGCTATAAACGCGCTTCTTATCACCATCATTCACCAATAATATCGCAGTTTCTGGCAACTGATTAACCGGTTTCCCCACCAGTGCCATAAGCACCTGCATCAATGCAACTTCTTTAGCGGGTGTACCTTCCTGCTCTAGTGCATATTGAGTTGGTAATACCTGCGCAAGATGCTGTTTCAATAAGCCGAACAGCTCTAGTTTATGAAATGGCGCTTTATGATCTTGTGTCTGGTAATCAATATCGCTGTCTTTGGCGACAAAATGATCACTCTCTTCTAAATATTTTTGTAAGCTAATGCCTTCATCACGATACCAATAATCATGCTCTTGCTGGCGACTGTCTTTAGGCAATAGGTTTAAAAAATTAAACTCCGCTTCCATGCGTAAAAAGTCCATATATAGGCGGGTATTCAATTGATGGCCAACATTACCATACACATCAAATCCAGCGACTAATAAATAATGGATACGCTCGAGTAAGGGATAGTCAATTAACCAAGCTGTTTTAGGTGCCTGCCCCACTAGCCCCTTCACCACAGTCGCACTATCAAAATGACGGAAAATAGTCAGTGCAGCGTTGTCATTCCCTTGCGGATTTTGATTCGCAGATGTGAGGTTTTCACCACTCCAAACCAAATGTAAATCTAATAATGACTCTTGATTAAATAGCTGATTAACTTTGCGTTTCTTCGCTTGTGAATATGCTTTTTGCGCTTGTGAATATTGATACCAAGTGACGACGACACCTGCGTTACTTTCCGATTCAGCAGGTAAGCGTAAATGCGCTTTCTGTTCAGAAAGAAAATTATCACTGTTCAGTCCGGCTTGGGCTTCACGTGTAACAAAAAACACCCAAAAATGATCATCAATTACATTAACCGCTATTTGACCACGACAAACAGGCCCTTTAATAAAGCCCATAATGGTATTTTGAGCCTCCTGTAGCATAAATTTGTAACGCGATTGCGCAGGTATTGCTTCAAAAGTGATGAACGGATTCGAGGCAACTTCCGGTTTATAGCTTGGTAAGCTGTTGACTTCATATTGTGGTTGTTCAAAAATTTCTTTAAATGTTGCCATACGCGCTGGATTTAGCGCATAAGGTAAATGTGTTTTAGCTAAAATAGTTTCACGTTCACGCTGCAAGCGATAATAAACACGTGCTGTTTTTGGGTCTTCATAAGGGCGGCGTGTGGCAATGATCTCTATTGGCATTCCCGGTGGGGTTTTCGAGCGTACTAATTTAAAATAGGCTGGTTCTGACTCACTAAAATAAAGATGAGATAGAAATAAATGTTCATAAATATAGCGGCTAACCAACTGACTTTTTAATGTGCTTTTATTCAGCCATTGTTCCCAATATGCTACTTTCGTAAGCTGCTCATCAGAAAGTACTGGTAAAGCTGACATTTTAGCCCCAGCTGACAGCCAAGACGTCAATAATGTGAATTCACCATTGCTCAGTGCTGGCAGACCATAGGGCATACCGCCTTCAGGATGTTGTAATGCGTAATCATCAAACTCACCGATGGTGCTACATTGCTGCTCTCGATTAAGCGAAAAGTCATAGCTTTCAGGTAATATGTTGCTAGTAACAGAGTCATGATTAAAGCTATCCTGCTGCTTTAATGCTAATGAGCGATACAGTACGCTGGCCATTAAATTAGCTTCATCGACTTGCTTACGTTCATTTAATACCGCAGAAAAGCCTTGCTCACGCCATGCCTGAGTCGATGTCGCATCTTCATATAATCGTGTGGGTGGAATAGCCAATAAACGTGAACCACTGTGTATCAATGACTTACTCAAACCACGCTCAATACCTGCTGGAGAGGTTAATTTTAATTGGCAAGGCGCATCATAACAGCCATGGCACACCACACAGCGTTGGTTAAGCAAAGGTTGAACTTCGTTAAGGTAAGTTGATGCCTGAGGGCTTATCGGGGAAACAGTGCGCACCTGAACTTCTTCAGTGCCATACATGACATCATAATTAGCCACGACAGCGGCGGCACAACCAGATAACAATACAAACAAAATAACAAAGACAGAACGAGACATGAGAATCCTTTCACTACTAATGCTTAAATATAAACCGTAAAATCCGACTGGCTTTATAATAAAGAGGACTGATCATGATATACCGAGCCAACTTATAAATACAAGTTGCACAATTATTTGCTCACTTTGTTATCAGTAATATAAATCTGGTATAAAAAAACAAAAAAAGCCAATTTAACTCTTTAATTAAATTGGCTTTAATGTTTAGTTTCATTAACTAAAGCGAGGCTAATTAGCCCATGCTATATGTATAAGGTGCTTGAATACCCAGTGGGATACCTAGCGCCCAATAACCAAGTAAGAAGATTGTCCAACCGATTAACATCGCAATCGAGTAAGGCATCATTAATGCTGCTAATGTACCAATACCAGAGCTCTTCATATAACGTTGTGTGTAAACAACAACTAATGGGAAGAACACCATTAGTGGTGAGATAATGTTAGACACTGAGTCACCAACACGATAAGCCGCTTGGGTAAGTTCAGGTGAAATACCAACAGCCATCAACATAGGCACAAGTACTGGACCGATTAATGCCCATTTTGCCGATGCACTACCAACTAATAAGTTAACAAATGCCGTCAATAAGATCATACCAACAATCGTCACCTGCCCCGGCATATCCATTGATTTCAATAGATCTGCACCAGACAACGCTAGTAATGTACCCAAGTTAGACTGGCTAAATGCCGCAAGGAATTGTGCGCAGAAGAAAGCCATTACAATGTAACCGCCCATAGTCCCCATAGTCGCTGCCATCGCTTTAATGACATCATCACCTGATTTGAACGAGCCAGAAACACGACCGTAAACAATACCCGGAATAATAAATAGTACAAAAATAAGTGGCACAATTGATTGCATGATCGGCGCTGAAAATGACGTTAATTCGCCTTCAGGTGAGCGTAATGGCGATGTTTCAGGGTATAACGCAGTAATTAATGCCACGATACCTGCAACCATAGTCCAACCCGCATAGCTAAATGCTCTTGATTCAGCGGTTGATAACACAGCTAAATTAGGCGCTTCTTCAGCGTCTGTATCAACAGGTGTTGCAGCAAGACGAGGTTCAATGATTTTTTCTGTTACGTACCAACCAACACACACAACAAGGATTGAAGATAAGCCAGTAAAGAAAATGTTTGCCAGTGGATTAACCACATAAGCAGGGTCTAATACTTGTGCAGCTGATTGCGTAAAGCCAGCAAGAAGCGGATCAATTCCCGATGGGATAAAGTTAGCCGAGAAACCACCAGATACACCTGCGAATGCAGCCGCGATACCCGCTAAGGGATGACGGCCTGCCGCATGGAAGATCACACCACCCATCGGGATCACTAACACATAACCGGCATCAGCAGCAGTATGTGAAATGATAGCCACCAAGATCAACATAGGTGTTAATAACTTAGCTGGAGTGAAGTTAAGCATTTTCTTCAAACCAGTATTAATAAAGCCAGATGCTTCAGCCACACCAAGGCCAAGCATAGATACCAGTACAATACCTAACGGCGCAAAACTGGTAAATGTAGTTACCATATTTGCAAGGAAAGAAGCCAGTGACTGCCCGGTGAGTAAATTATTAATCTCGATAGCTTGACCAGTGATCGGATGGATCATACCAAAATCAAACTGTGAAAATAACGCTGATAATAGCCAAACAATGACTAAGCCCCAAAAGAATAAAATCGCAGGATCAGGTATTTTGTTACCTGCTCGCTCAATTAAATTCAAAAATTTATCCATTGCCCCAGAGGGTTTATCAGGTGTGTTTGCCACAGCTTGCTTGCTCATTATAACTCCATCATTATTTGCATCGTACGATTAAAAGCCAAAAATAATAGCTAAATAGGAGCAATTTACAAGCGTATAATGCGGCCAATTACACCATCGAAAAACACCTGTATATAACAGAATAGGTATATTAGCGTTATGCACTACACTCACATCCCCCAACCTATCAACGGCTTATATAACGCTACTACATTGCAAATAGCGATATTTACGTCTACAAAAATAGTTATTTAAAGCAGTGTAAATTATTTACCTGACACTTTGACCTGTACGATTAACCAACGCAACTTAGTTATATTTAGTACATCTGTATCATTCGTATATAAACCACCACAGCACCTGCACATAATATAAATACTGCATAAATATTGCGTAGCTACGATGTCAGTTAACCCTAAGCCGTTAAATAGGATATTTGTATCACCGCTGCAGTTAAGTTATTGCTGATAACGACGTAAAAAAGTATCGACTGATTTCTTTGGCGTTTTAACTAACTTCTGTATTAATGGGAAAGGAATATAGGCCAAGTTATAACGTAATTTTATTTCATCTAGCATCACTAACCAAAGTTTCGTGGTCATTTCAGAATCAAATAACGCGCGGTGAAAACCACCGTCTGAGGGGATATTAGTATAGTTAATCAGTTCACCTAATTTATGACTCGGCGCGTCTTGAAAAATGCGTCGAGCCACCAGCAGCGAACAACTAAACTCACCATTATAACTGCGACCAATGCGGGTTAATTCAGCGTCTAAAAAACGCTTATCAAATGAAGCATTATGGGCAACTAAATTATAACCTTGAATAAAATCGGCAAAGCGGTGCATCACTTCTTCACAAGGCGCAGCATCTTCGAGCATGGTATTGGTGATACCCGTGTAATCAGCAATAAAACTACTGACACGACGGCCAGGATGCATCAACTCTTGAAAGCGCCCCGTGATCTCGCCATCTTCAATTTTTACCGCACCGATTTCAATCGCGCGATCCCCCATATCAGGAGATAACCCCGTGGTCTCGAAATCCAATATAATAAGGGTATCAGCGTTCACTATCATTCCTACGTACTCTCTCGTTGTAACTTATAAGTCAGCCATGAATTATAAAACAGTATGCTCACACAAGCGATCTATGTCTACACTAGGGGTAATAGCTGTTTTATAAGAGGGAACTGTATGTCGATAAAACCTCTAAGTTGTAGCCAATTATACAGAGCTGCAACACTCACCAAGCTTGCTGCTGACTGTAAGTCAACTAAACACCTGCAACCACTCGACCAAATTATCGGTCAAGATCGCGCACAACAAGCGGTTGAATTTGCCATGTCTATAAAAGAAAAAGGCTACAATATTTATGCACTTGGACACAATGGCCTCGGCAAGCGCACCATGATATTACGCTACCTTAACCGACATGATCCAAGTACCAACAACCAGCAAATTTTTGATTGGTGCTATACGGTTAATTTTGACGACGCCCGCATTCCCAAAGTACTAAAACTACCTGCAGGCACCGCTCATCAATTTAAAAAAGAAGTTGAAAGCCTTAGCCTACGCTTAGTCAAAGCCTTATCGATGACGTTTGATAACGAGATCTATTTTGCTCGCGCCGAAAAACTCAAAAATCAATTAGAAAGTAAACAAGAAGCGATATTACAAGATCTGACCAAATCAGCCGAACAACATAGCATTAGCTTAACGCTCACAGTGCAAGGAGATTACCAGCTCGTTGCCATGAACGACAAAAATGAAGCCTACTCTGAAAGTGATTTTAACGCGTTAACGGACAGCCAAAAAAAACGTTTTGAAACGAAGATCAGTGAGTTGGAAATAAAGTTACGTGGCATTATTCGCCAATTAACAATTTGGGAAGAAGAATTCACCGATAAGATCCAAAAGCTCGATGAACAAATAGCGCTGGACGTATTAGTGCATTGCACCACCCCATTAAAAGAGAAATATAGCCACTTACCCGACGTCAAAGCCCATTTAATTGCGATGAATAAAGACATATTAGACAATCTGGATATCTTTGTGGAAGACAGCGAGGATGATATCACCTTGGCTTATGCAGCGTTAGACAAAAAAATTCCACGCCGCTATCAAATTAACGTACTGGTTTGTCAAGAAACAAACACCTTCCCCATCGTCGTGGAAGAAAGCCCTAACTACCATACTATTTTTGGCTATATCGAAAACGCCACGTTTAAAGGCACCGTGTTCACCGATGCCTCTTTGATCCGAGCTGGTAGCTTGCATCGCGCTAATGGCGGTGTCTTAATGATTGACGCCATCAAAGTCCTCGAGCGTCCTTATGTTTGGGATGGTTTGAAACGCGCCTTACGCGCCAACAAACTTAGCCTCAGCTCACTGGAACGCGAGGTCAGCTTATCAGGCACTATCTCATTAGATCCCGAACCAATACCACTGACGGTTAAGATCATACTGTTCGGTGATTATCAGACTTATCAACTGCTACAACAATATGACCCTGAATTTAGAGAGCTATTTCGCGTCACCGCTGATTTTGAAGATGTCATGCCTAGAACAGATATCGCCGAAGCCAACTATGCTAAATTCATCTCGAGCATAGTGCACGACAATAATATGCTGCATTGCGACCGTAAAGCCATGATCAGGATCATCGAGTACAGTTCTCGCCAAGCAGAAGATCAAGACATGCTTTCCTTGCACTCTGTTGATATAGCTAATTTACTGCGCGAGACTAACTATTGCGCCCGACTCGCCAATGCCACCCTAATTCGCCATCACCATGTTGAACAAGCGCTGGCAAACAAACAGCAACGATCAGGTCGATTGCAAGATTATCTATTGCACAGCTTTATGAACGGCTCCACGCTCATTGATATTAAAGGCCTAGTAATTGGCCAAATTAATGCGCTTTCCGTCATTGCTACATCAGACAGTCAATTTGGTATTCCAGGTCGTATCACAGCCACAGCCTCTTTTGGTGAAGGGGAAATATTCGATATTGAACGGCAGGTAAAACTTGGTGGTAATATCCATTCTAAAGGGGTGATGATCTTATCCGCTTATTTAGCATCAGTATTTGGCCAGACTGACATCATTCCACTGACAACGCGTTTAACGTTCGAGCAGTCTTACGGTCAAGTCGATGGTGACAGCGCCTCACTCGCCGAATGCTGCGCCATTATGTCGGCATTTTCACAACTGCCATTGCGGCAGGATATAGCCATCACAGGTTCCATGGATCAGTTTGGCCATGCGCAGCCTATCGGCGGCGTCAATGAAAAAATAGAAGGCTTCTTTGATGTGTGCTCATCGATTACAACACTATCAACACAAGGGGTTATTATTCCACGCGCTAATGTCCACAATTTAATGTTAAGGAGCGATGTCATTGTCGCAGTTGAACAAGGTCGATTCCATATTTGGGCAATTGATCATGTCACCGAAGCGATTAATTTACTCACTAACATCATCGCAGGCTCAAGGAACAACAAAGGAGAATACGCACATAACTCGGTGTTTGGTATTACCCAAAACCGATTAACCGGCCTACGAAAAGATAATAGCGCCACAGCAAGCACATAAACCGACGTAGTTTAATAAATACAGGGATAGTAGTTACTTACCGATATCGCATTCATCCCCTATAAAGATAAAGAAACATGAACAAATATGAATAACCCTAATAAAAACACTCATTTAGGATTGTTCTACAGCTAAATATGTTGACATAAATAAATGAAATTTTATACTGCAAGCTCTTTAGTCAATGGTAAGTAGTCGCTCTGATGATTAGTCTCGAATGGAATGAAGACATGTGTGTTGGTATCGATGAGATTGATGCCGACCATAAAAAGATCCTTATTATTATAGCCGCTATAATCGATGCGATTGATATTAATGCGAATGTAGAAACAATTGAAAAACATTTTGCAGAACTTACCGCTTGTATCGTTTCACACTTTAAACATGAAGAAGCGTTAATGAAGACAATGGGGTTCGAAGATTTTATTGAACACCAAAAAGGTCATCACCAATTTTTAATACAACTACCTGAATTAAAAAACAAACTGCTTCACTCTAATAATGCAGAGGCCGCTGGCGAAGTTAGCCAATTTTTATATGATTGGGTTATTGAACATATCCTGATAGCAGATATGGATTATGTACATGCCTTTTACAGTGAAGAAAAGCGTCGCGTCTCGTTTAAAGCCATATTTCAGCGCGCTTCTGAATGGCTAAGCCATCGTGTTAACATTTCAACACGCGTACTTATTACGTCATTATTACCTATCTTTGGTATATTATTCCTCAGCTTTATCGCCATTAAAGACAACTACCTACAGTATAAAAATATGCTGCTATTAGACAACCTCACCGAGATCGTCCAGCAAGTGAATTCACTCACACACAATTTGCAAGTAGAACGCGGATTATTATCCAGCTATATCAGTTCTGACTATCAACGATTTTCTAAAGCGCTTGCAGCCCAACAATACAAAAGTAATGAAGAAATATATGCGTTCACCACATTACTCAACTCACGTAAAGCGCTACTAACAGAGCCAATGTTAATCGAATTTATTAACTCAACCAAAATTGATATTGCCGAGTTGATCATATTTCGAAATAGCTTAAAAAATACAACAATTAGTAGTGAACAAATGCTTACAGGCTATAACCTGATTATTGGCAAACTATTATCACGTGTAAATCGTTTATCACAAATAGAAATGGATTCTGAATTTGCTAATAACATTACAGCGATTAATGCCATTGTTGGATTAAAAGAGATCCTCGGTCAGCAACGAGAACTCGGAACATTACTCATCGATGATGATCTCTCTAAACATGAATTAATGCACACTGAACGTTACAAGCAGCTATATATGCAGCTTGGCATGCAGCTTAATGCTATTTTTATTTTTAATTATTCAGCCACTCCAGATCAACAACAGGCTTGTGGTAAGCTATGTAATACAGCAGAACAAAAAGCATTTATTAACAATACGATTGAAGACTTCATGCTCAAACCAGAAAGAGAGCAAAACAGTCAACGTTGGTTCCTGCAGCTAACCAATCGCATTGATGATATCGAAATAATTAGCGATAAAATCATCCATGATCTCGATATTAAAACACAATTAAAACTCGAAAAATTAGAATCTAGGTTCTATCTAGTTATTATCATTATTAGCACGATTGTTGTCTTGAACACCTTATTTTCGACTATTTTATATCACAGTGTCATCACCCCCATTCGCCGAATTACCCATGCCTTAAAGCAAGTTACATTAGGCCGCTATAACCAACAAATGAATGAGTCTACGTCTAAGGACGAAATAGGCGCCATGTATAGTGCGTATGAAACATTACGCAGAAAACTATTACAGGCTGACATGTCAAAAAACATTATTAAACGTCAGCAACAATCATTACTCGACCGTCGTAAAGAACGAGATAGATACCGAGAATTAGCATCAAGAGATACCTTAACAGGCGCATTAAATAGACGTAAGTTTAACTTGGTCCTCAAGCAGGAGATCAACTTTGCCAAACAAGATAAGCAAAAGTTGTCATTATTACTGCTCGACATTGATCACTTCAAACGTATTAATGACACTTATGGTCATGCGGGGGGCGATCAAGCGCTGCGAGAGTTTTATGACGCCTGCTTTAATAGTGTTAAGTCATCAGATATCGTGGCCCGTATTGGCGGTGAAGAATTCGCTATATTAATGCCGGAAACGGATAACGCTCAAGCACACGTGATAGCAGAGCGACTGCGTAATAACATCCAAGAACTGCTGATCTCTTATGGTCAAGATACGATACGACTAACAGTCAGTATTGGACTCGCGCAATGGCACGAGTACAACTCCTTTAACGTCGATGAGTTTATCTCTCATACGGACAAAGCACTTTATCAAGCAAAACGTAACGGTAGAAATTGCATTGTAGCTGCATCTTAACCCTGCAATACGGATCTCAGGTTAGAGTTTAAACCCTACTTTGGTTAATTAATGATCGAACCCCACTTAATCTTACACCTCGCTTACACTTTGTTACGTTTTTTCTACATCTCACCACATAATCATACATATGGTAGATAGCCTTACCACTAACAACATTATGACACTTGAAATTAGCAGTTAAGTATCAATGTGTTAGTTGTACCATAAAATAACATAGCATAACTAAAACTCGGGTTATGTTAACGATAACACAAACCTAATATAGACTGTTGTGTACTATGATGCTCCTAGGTTAAGGAGAACCAGTATGCCGCTAAAAATTAAATTTATTATTTTCACTTCATTTATTTTCACTACATTTGGTTCCTCATTTTATATGCAGGGGCAACTAGATCGGATCGTGAGTCAAAACTTAAACCGCGTACAAACAGATTATTACCCAGCATTAGAAATTGCCATCACCAATAACAATTTACTGCAGCAATTTGACCAACAAATAGAAACAGCAGTCATGTTAGCGGAAGAAGAATACATCGAATCAGCACAAGATATTGTCAAGCAAATCGATGGTAATTTGAAACAACTCAACCTCATCTCAAAAGCATACACAAAAGACGTGCAAGTATTAGACACAGCACTATTAGCGCACGCTAAAAAAGCCTCGGATGTCGCTTACTATTTCATTGATGGTGAGATAAGCAATGCTGAGTTATCTTTGCTTGCACAGGCTAACGTTAAAAATTTCAATCTGTTAGTGACTCACTTTCAAGATATCAAAAATCAATTAGAGGCTGAGTTTGAAAAAACAATTAGCGCGACGTTAGCTGAAACCCATATCGCCAAACAACAATTCTTTTGGTTCAATATTTTCAGTTTATTCATTTTAATGCTGGCAGCTTTGTACGCTTGGCGTTCGAGCTCAACCATGAGTCGAAACTTGCGCCGTGTTAGCAGGTCTTTACAAGGTTTTGCAGAAGGCGACGGCGATCTATCAGTACGTATTGATTATAAAGGTAAGGATGAACTGGCTGAGCTAGTTACTTGGTTTAATTTATTCGTCGAACGTCTACAAGGATCAATGCAAGATACCGCGAATAATATAACGGCGTTAGCAAACATTACAGACCAACTAAACAATAACAGCCAACGCAATTTAACCTGCTCGCAAAAACAATCGCAAGACGTGACAGAAACATCATCAACGATCAGTGAGATGTTAGTCGCAATCAGCTCTATTACCGACAACGCGATATCAGCATCGCAAACCACAGTAGCCGCGAATCAAGATGCCATTGACGGTAACGCAGTCATTGAAACAACGATTGAATCGATCACCCTACTCGCTAGCGATGTAGAAAACAGTGCAGACGTTGTAAGTCAATTACTGACCTTCACCGCGAAAGTCGGTGGTGCAATCAATATCATCGGTGAAATAGCGGAACAAACTAATTTATTAGCACTAAATGCCGCGATTGAAGCTGCTAGAGCCGGTGAGCAAGGGCGTGGTTTTGCTGTTGTTGCTGATGAAGTGCGTAATCTCGCGTCAAGAACACAAGCATCGACAGCTGATATTAAGCATATTTTAGACGACCTCAATAAGATATCACGCGCAGCCTCAACAGCCATGAATCGTGGTGTTACTCAAGCCAATAAAAGTGTCGCCGAATCCTACAATGCCGTTGAAGCACTGGCGAGTATCACGACAAAGGTAAGTGCCATCAACGAAATTAATGAACGTATCGCAGCGGCTGCAGAGCAACAGCGTAGCGCTTCAAATCTCATCGAAACCAGCATTGGAAGTATCGCAGACAATGCGAGTGACGTAAAAAACAATGCCGATGAATTAGAGCAAATCACCGCACAAGTACAGACGCTTAACCATCAATTTCAGCATTTAACCAAGCAGTTCAGGCTCTAATTTTTAGTAATGAACAATCAAGATTAACGATAAGCCATAAGGGAATAGAGGCATTAATATGCAAAAAACAATCATCACCACAGCTATCATCGCAGCGATAACAAGCTCAAGTGTGCACGCAAGCGACACCACTGAAGACGTAGCCCAACTGCAACAACAAGTCACTGCGCTTAGCAGCTTAGTGGCCAATATAAACAAAAATACGGTTCACGTGAGCGGCTTTGCCTCGGGTGCTTTTGGTATTGCTAATAACGATGCGGGTTATGCTGGGTATACAACGGATGGCAGTTATCACGAAGATTCTTTATTTGGTGTACAAGCCACTTTTAAACCATCAAAACAGTTTGAGGCTGCAATTCAGCTCGTTGCTAAGGGTGAACTCGATTGGGCGCCAAAAGTAACGTCAGCTTACATTGGTTACACGTTTGATAATGCTCTGAAATTACGTGCGGGTAAATTACGCCTACCGTTATTCATGCTATCTGATTATTTAGATCTTGGTTACGCACAACCTTGGGCTCGCAGCCCAGAAGAGGTTTACGGTCGCGTACCAATTACATCATTTACCGGTATTGATGCGAATTATGAGATTGAACTAGATGATTCATACATTAATCTACAAGCCTTCACCGGTAATGAAGAAATGAGTGATGAAAGCTCTGCTGGCGGTGCCGGGAGTGTTGAAGATATAGTAGGCCTAGTGACGTCTTGGTATGATGATTATTGGACTGTACGCGCGAGCTATACCGTGGCAACAGTGAAAGATGTCAATTTTAGTAAAATGCTAATTGATACTAATCAGGATGGAATACCTGACACAACGATTTCAATTTTACCCGATATTGATTCAGAGTCAGGTTCTTATGCCAGCTTTGGTATTCGTTATGAAGATGAAAACTGGCTAGTCATGGGTGAGGCAACCCAGACTCGCGTTGATGGTTACTTTTCGGATTCCAACGCTGGTTATGTCACTTTAGGTTACCATCTCAATCAAGTAATGCCTTACGTGTCACTAGCTCGCTTAGAAACCGTGGATAATGAAGAACGTGAATCACTAACAGGCATGCATAAAATAACTTCACAATCATTAACTTATCAACGTAATGCTTACAGCATAGGTACGCGTTGGGATATTCAACCAGGTTTAGCGATGAAGTTCGATGTAACTTACGCAACGAAATTTGGCGATACTGATGGTGGTTTAACTACAGGCAACGGAGAAGACAGCACGACTGTATTCACCGTTAAAGTCGATGCGACATTCTAAGGGGCTAATCATGAAAAAGAACATACTCATCTTACTGCTTAGCGCATTATTTACATTCCCAGCGTTTGCAGACATCGTCATTGTCGGTAACCCATCACTACCTGATGGTCTAACTAAAAAAGATGCTAAGAAAATTTTCTTAGGTAAAAAGAATAAATTTATCCAAGGTGATCTATACGTAATTGAGCTGATATCAAGTAATCCGATGAAAGCAAAATTTCATAAGAAAGTAACCAAGAAGAGTTTAGCACAATTGGAATCGTACTGGTCAAAGCAACTGTTTACCGGTAAAGCAACACCACCAGTGGAAGTGGCTAACGCCAATACAGTCAAAGCGACCATCAGCCAACATGCTAATGGTATTAGCTATATGGATGAAGCAGACGTAGATAGCAGTGTAAAAATACTGTTTAAGCCTTAGCAATCAACGAGGCGTTAGCTACTACAGCACCAACTTTATCTACAATTAAGCAGGTGGAATGCACCTGCTTGATTGATTACTGATGAATTCGCTTACATCAATGAACTAATACAGCTTCATATTACGCATCAACAAAGATAACCTCACCGTTGATAAAGCCATCTACTGAACGTTCAAACGCTTTACCCACTAATGCGCTTGGCACAGGTTGGAATCCAGCCATCATTTCGCCGTAAACATCCCACGCTTCAGCAAGTACAGTTGGGTTAACCACGTTGATACGGGTATTACGTGGCATTTCTAGCGCTACACATTTCACAAATGTATCAATCGCACCGCTAGTTGTTGCATCAGCAATCGCATAAGGAATTGGTTTAACGTTTAAGATACCGCTGATTAAAGTAAATGAACCAGCATCAGCAATGTATTCTTGGCCAATACGCACAAGGTTAATTTGTCCCATCATTTTACTCATGACAGTGGTCATCCACTGCGCTTCTGTCATCTCTGTAAAGCTGGCATATTCACAAGCACCTACGGTGTTTACGATAGCGTCAAAGTGCCCTACTTTTTCATATAAAGCGCGGATAGACTCTTCATTGGTAATATCAACAATGTGGTCAACATCACCAGAACGACCAGCGGTAATAACTTTGTGGTTACCTAACCCCATTAAAGCTGCTTGACCTATTTTACCCAGTGCACCGATTAGAATAATTGTTTTCATGTTGCTCTCCACTTATTAAGTTTGTTTCGATGGAGTCATGATAGATAACTACAGCTACAACTTGAAACAATGATTCATTGTTAGTAATACAATATTTACTTGGTATGTGATAATTTAATAGACATGAAATGATGTGTTATCAATAGATGCAGTGAGGGGATATTTTTGAGTAAATTAGACCGACTAGACATAAAACAGCTAAGGATTTTTCAAGCAATATACCGTGAAAAAAATGCCTCAAAAGCTGCGTCGCAATTGGGTATGACCCAGCAAGCCGTGAGTGAACATTTAAAGAAATTACGCGATGTATTTAATGATCGCCTATTCTTAAGAGGCTCGAAAGGTTTCACTCCAACGCCCTTTGCCGAAGCATTAGCGATTAATGTAGATAAGTTGCTAATTGATTTTAAAGCCTTATTAGCTCCTACTTCATTTGATCCAAAAACCATCTCTGGCATGTTTGTCATTGCAGCCACCGATTACGCCCAGCAAGTGCTGTTACCAAGCTTGGTCGCGACATTAAGACAGCAAGCGCCAAATTTAAAATTAATCGTCAGAGATTTTGAAATAGATAAGCTCGATGAACTAATGGAAAGTGGCAAAGTAAATTTGGCAATCGCGTTTCCAGATTACATTCCCGAAAGCTACCCTGTACTGAAGTTATTTGAAGAACATCATGTGTGTGTGGCATCGCCGAATTCATCGATTGCTCATACCGACCCGACGTTAGCGGACGTTGCCAGTTACCCCAGCATTATTGCCTCACCCTCGCGCCCTAATTTCAAAGGCTCTATAGATGATTGGTTTAAGAGCTTTGGCTTAACTCGCAACGTAGTGGTATCCGCGCCTTGTTTTTCTATTGTACCAATGTATTTAAACACCACAGACTCCATCGCATTTCTACCATCGAGGGCGATTAAAGGCTTAGATTTAGTTGAAATATCACTAGCTCATTCACCCGACAAGTTTGATGTAATAGCCGCTTGGCATCCGCGTTATAATAACGATGCATTACAACGCTGGGTGATCTCGCTACTGGATGTAGAATAATAAATAGCTCAATACTCTAAACTCACTCGATGAGTATCAATTTTTAATGCGTTGCCCTGCAGCATTTTAAAAAGCTCGGTCTGCATGCAATCTCGCCTGTAAGCATCCATAAAAAAACGGATATAACCAAAGGCTATATCCGTTTTTTATTACCTTCGATTAAGTTACATTAATCACCGCTATTCGCAGTGAATAAAATTACTCAGCGTCAGTCGCTTCCTCTTTTTCTTTCTTCACTACAGCAATGCTTAGCTCTTCAAGTGATGCAGGGTTTGCTTCACTTGGTGCTGATGTTAATAAACACGCAGCTGTTGTAGTTTTAGGGAATGCGATAACGTCACGAATGTTATCAGTACCTGTTAGCAACATCGCTAGACGGTCTAAACCAAATGCTAAACCAGCATGTGGCGGCGTACCGTACTTAAGTGCTTCAAGTAGGAAACCAAACTTGTCTTGTTGTTCTTGTGCTTCGATACCTAAGATTTCGAATACCGCTTTTTGCATTTCACCTTTGTGAATACGCACAGAACCGCCACCAACTTCATAGCCGTTAATAACCATGTCGTATGCGTCTGAGATTGCGTCAGCAGGGTTAGCTAGTAACTCTTCTGCGTCAACGCCCATAGGTGCTGTGAATGGGTGGTGAACCGCGTGTAGGTTACCTTCGCCATCTTCTTCAAACATTGGGAAGTCAACAACCCAAAGTGGTTTCCATTCGTTTGTAGTAAGTTCTAAATCAGTACCTACTTTAAGACGAAGTGCGCCAAGTGCTTCAGTTACAACTTTGTTTGTATCTGCGCCGAAGAAAATGATATCGCCGTCTTTCGCGTTAGTTCGCTCAAGTAATGCAGTGATAACGTCAGCAGTTAAGAACTTAGCTACTGGAGACTGTACGCCTTCAGCGCCAGCTGCTACGTCTTTCACTTTCATCCATGCCATGCCTTTCGCGCCATAGATGCCAACAAATTTAGTGTATTCATCAATTTGCTTACGAGAAAGTTTAGCACCACCAGTAACACATAATACCGCTACACGACCTTTAGGGTTGTTAGCAGGTTCTGCAAATACTTTAAATTCAACATCTTTAAGAATGTCAGCAACGTCAACAAGCTCTAACGGGTTACGTAGATCAGGTTTATCTGAACCGAAACGACGCATTGCATCAGCATAAGTCATGCTTGGGAACGCTGGTAATTCAACGTCCAAGATTTCTTTCCACATGCTTGTGATTAAACGTTCAGTCACTTCACGCACTTGTGGGGCAGTCATGAATGAAGTTTCGATATCTATTTGCGTGAATTCAGGCTGACGGTCAGCACGTAAATCTTCATCACGGAAACATTTAACAATTTGGTAGTAACGATCAAAACCAGACATCATCAACAGCTGTTTAAATAACTGTGGCGATTGTGGTAAAGCGAAGAATTGACCTTTATGTGTACGGCTTGGTACAAGGTAATCACGTGCGCCTTCTGGCGTTGCTTTAGTTAGCACTGGTGTTTCGATATCTAGGAAACCGTGGTCATCCATGAAACGACGTACGAAGTTACTTGCTTTAGCACGGATCTTTAAACGGTTGCTCATTTCTGGGCGACGTAGATCGAGGAATCGGTGCTTAAGACGTTGTTCTTCACTATTTACTTGGTTGAAATCAAGCGGTAGAACGTCTGCTTTATTGATAACTTCAAGTTCTAGACCTTGAACTTCAATACCACCAGTAGCCATGTCTTTGTTTACTTGGCGTTCGTCACGTGCGCGAACTTTACCTGTGATTTTCACACAGAATTCGTTACGTAATTGGCTAGCACGTTCAAATACAGCTTCTACATCTGGATCATAAACAACTTGTACAATGCCTTCACGGTCACGTAAATCGATAAAAATAACACCGCCTAAATCACGACGACGATTAACCCAACCACACAATTCAACTTGCTGGCCGATATGTGCTTCATTTACTTGTCCGCAATACACTGTGCGCATCTGTATAATCCTACTAATCGATGAATCGGGTAGCCACTTTGGCAACCCTCAAAAAATTACCGTTATTGTAATAGAAATTAGCACCGCAACCAATACTTATACTCAAACAACGTAAAGTTATCCCTAAACTGCTCGGAGTTACTCCTTCACAGCGCGTAAATGCGTTGATTATCTCGACCGCCATTGCTCCCTGCTGGTTAAATAACCGTTATTTTATTAACAAAAAACACATTATTAGCGCTGAAAAAACCAACACGAGCGCGAAACAAGCAAATTAATCCGTCTATATGGTGTTTAGCTAGAGACAAAGCCAGTCAATTTAACTAAAATATGCCGCCTTATTTTGCTAATTTTTATTGCAGGTTATAACAATGCAACAACGCGATCAGATTTTCTCAGCCCCGTTAGATCAAATCGGTGATTTCACCTTTGACGAACGTGTTGCAGAAGTATTTCCGGATATGATTAAACGCTCTGTACCCGGTTACTCAAATATCATTTCTGCGATTGGCATGATGACCGCGCGTTATGCGCAAGATAATACCCAACTTTATGATTTAGGTTGCTCACTGGGCGCTGCGACGATTGCTATGCGCCGTAACGTACAAGCAAGCAACTGTAATATCGTAGCGATAGATAACTCACAAGCCATGCTAGAGCGTTGTGAGCGCCATTTATCGGCTTATAAAAGTGATACGCCAGTACAAGTATTGTGTGACGATATTTGTGCAGTGGATATCACCAATGCATCTATTGTGGTGCTGAACTTTACCCTGCAGTTTATTCCATCAGCAGAGCGCCAAGCACTTCTTGCTAAAATTTATGCCGGTTTAGTCCCAGGCGGTATTTTGATCTTGTCAGAAAAATTCTGCTTTGGTGATGAAAACGTCAATGATTTGCTGATTAATTTACACGAAGATTTTAAACGTGCTAATGGTTATAGCGAGTTAGAAATCAGTCAAAAGCGCAGCGCGATTGAAGATGTGATGCGTCCCGATAGCATAGAAACTCATTTAAAACGACTTAAAGAAATTGGCTTTAGCAGCGCAAACTCTTGGTTCCAGTGTTTTAATTTTGGCTCTATGGTTGCGATAAAATAGGGTTGCCATTAAATCAGCGCAAGCAATAGCGACAATACACCGAACTAATTTTAAGCAGTAGCATTAATTGAACGTAATATAGGTTACCCATGATCGACTTTTCAAATTTTTACCAGATAATTGCAAAAAACAAGTTACACCATTGGTTATACACCCTACCCGCGCAAATGCACGAGTGGGAACGCGAACACAAACATGGTTTTTTACCGCGCTGGGAAAAGGTACTAAAGAAGCTACCTAAGATTGAAACTAAGCACATTAACATCACCGACAAATTTGAAGTTGGCGCGCCAGGTGAATTAAGCGAAAGCGACCTGCGTAAAACCGAAAGCCTGTTACAAAAATTCCACCCGTGGCGTAAAGGCCCGTTCAACATCCATGGCATTCACATTGATACTGAATGGCGCAGTGATTGGAAATGGGAACGCCTACGTGAATTTATCTCACCATTAAAATACCGTTACGTGCTTGATGTTGGTTGCGGTAGCGGCTATCACATGTGGCGTATGCTGGGTGATGACGCTGAATTTGTTGTGGGTATCGACCCAAGCCAATTATTTTTAGTGCAGTTTGAAGCGATCCGTCACTTTGCCAATAACGATCAACGCGTACATTTATTACCACTTGGTATTCAAGAATTACCTAAATTACGTGCCTTCGACACAGTTTTCTCGATGGGTGTCCTGTATCATCGCAAATCGCCAATCGATCATATAGAACAGCTTAAAAATCAGCTACGAGATGGCGGTGAATTAGTATTAGAAACATTAGTCATTGATGGTGATGACCAAGCCGTATTAGTACCGGGCGATCGTTATGCACAAATGCGTAATGTCTGGTTCTTACCAAGCTGCGCGGCACTTAAACTGTGGGTTGAAAAACTCGGTTTTGAAAATGTTCGCATCGTGGATGTCTCTGATACCAGTATCGAAGAACAGCGCGCAACAGAATGGATGCGTAATGAGTCTTTAGTTGATTTCCTTGATCCAAACGACCACAGTAAAACAGTCGAAGGCTACCCAGCACCAAAGCGCGCGGTATTAATTGCGACAAAACCTTATGCTGAACCGTTAGACGAATAAAATGATTGAGGCGCTTAATACGCGCCTCAACTGACAACAAGCGCATTAAATGATGCGCATTGCCCATAGATTAATTTAGAGTTAACGTTAGAAATGGATACTTTCAAAAAACCTCATCAATTAATTAAAGCTGTCATACTTAGCGCCCTACTTTCAGGCTGCGCCAATGTCGATCAATTTCTCAATCAAGGAGAAAGAGCTGAGCAGCTGACAGTGCAAATCGAACAGCAAAGCGAACAAATAGCCTTATTAGTTGAGCAACAAAATACTATTTTAGCAACATTAAGTCAGCAACCTGAATTCTTCGAGCAGCAAAAGCAAAATATCACTGAGCTTAATACCAAACTTGAAGATTACGTGAAATTACGCCAACAGATCGACAACAACAGTAAAAATATCGCGATCTATGAAGCACAACATAAATTAGACGAAAGTAAAAACGGGCTTGTTATTACACAGTCTTCTGAAGCAATAACTCCGCTTGATAAAAGAGTGATCGGTTCTGAAGAACTTGTGCTACTTGATGATTTAACTGAAAAATTTAAAGCTCGTATCGATACCGGTGCTACAACATCATCATTAAACGCGACAGACATTGTTGAATTTGAACGTGATGGCACAAAATGGGTACGATTTAGCTTCAATAAAAACCTTACTGATAGCCAAATCATCGAAGCGAAGGTAGCGCGTACCATTTTAATTCGTCAAGCGAATAGCACAGAACCAACACGCCGCCCTATTATTGAATTACCGGTCCAACTAGGCGATATAAAAACCCTTACCGAGTTTACCCTCGCCGACCGTAGTCACATGTCTTTCCCGGTATTACTGGGCCGTACATTCTTAAAAGATATTGTCATGGTTGATGTCGCTCGTACTTACACATCAAGCGAAACCATCACTCAGTAATTAATACCATTATTAATGTAGAGTGCGGCGTAATGTATTATCTCGCATTCTACAACTCCTATAACAATCCCCCTCCAGTAATAATCAGCCCCGATAAATTACAAATTTTAAACAACGACCGTATAAATAATTGATATATAACTATTGTATTAGAGATGTTTCACATTTATGGTATGTCATACTATCGTTGTTGTGAACATCAAACTTAAAAACAACTATAATCGATTCAATACCATCGTTTTGAGATAGGCAGTCACTACGCTTAAGGGAAACAAGCGGTTTTTTAAATATAAATTTATTATTATGTTAAAAATATATATTTTTATATAGGAATAACGGAACTATTATCCCACTTTAGTGAACTAACCCTCTTTTTTCATCAGTCTATAGGGCCAAATACCTAATGAAAAATACAACTACAATTCGCACATTAAAAACCTCAAAAGTCGCCATTGCTAGTGCTCTTAGCCTTGTATTTTTAAATGGCTGTGCCATGACACAAAATAAAGCGAATACAGAGATAGTCAGTAAACAGCAAACACAAATAGAAACAATTTTGCAGCAACAACAGCAAATATTAACAACGTTACAAGCACAACCAGATAAGTTCAAAGAACAAGATGAAGCCATTGGCAAACTAACTGAACAACTTGATGGATTAGGAGCGCAGAAACCAGCAAGTAAAGTGGTTCCAGTCGTCATACCAACAACACAAAAAGTAAAAAGTGACATCGCTGGTAAAGTTATTCTAGGGCAAGAGGAATGGATTTGGTTTGATCAATTACAGACTAATTTCAAATCACGTGTCGATACAGGCGCAACAACCTCATCATTAAATGCGACTGACATCGTTAAATTTGAACGTGATGGCCGTGATTGGGTTAAATTCAATTTATCCCACAAAGATGATAATGAAGTATTTCCGATTGAAGCACCCGTTGTCCGCACCGTTAAAATTCGTCAAACCAATGCCACTAAAGCATTGGAACGCTATGTTGTTAGTATACCCGTTGAGCTTGGTAGTATAAAAACAGAAACTGAATTTACACTAGCAGATCGTAGCCGCATGACGTTCCCAATTCTATTAGGCCGCACGTTCTTAAAAGACATTGCAGTTGTCGATGTGGCAAAAGAGTATACTCAACCGAAAAATAAACCCGCGTCTATTAAAAAACAACCCACTTCAGCTAAAAAAGGGACTAACTAATCATGCCTTCTAAGATCCCATTTCGCATTTTCGTTGCGATACTTTTCCTACTTGGAGTTGGCAGCATTGCACAACGCCATTACACTGGTGAGATCCCTTGGTTACCAGGTGAAACTTACTCAACATGGATGATTGAAGCAAAAGTTGAATTTACCGCACAAGGCGATGCAGTTAATGCATCTTTTGCTACACCTTCAACACAAAGCAATTTTACTGTTTTAAATCAAACAGCCGCATCTCCAGGTTATGGATTATCGTTTGTTGATGATCGTGCACAATGGACAATTCGTAACGCCGAAGGTAAGCAAGACCTATACTACAAAGTAAATGTGCTAACCAACGATATCCCATTAGATGTCATTAATGAACAAGATGTGAGTATTCATAAAACGACTTGGTTACCGCCTTATGATATAGCGGCAGAACAAATTGTTAGCAGCGCTATGGAAAAAAGCGCCGATGCATTTTCATATAGCCGTGAACTTTTGAAATTACTTTCTGCGGATGATTTAGGCCAAAATGCTGAATTAATGCTGCAGCAGAACAGTAAATCAGATTTATTTGTGGCCTTATTAAATGAAGCCAATATCCCAGCTTTACTGGTTAAAGGTTTGTATCTTGAAGACGGTCGACGTCAGCAACAGCTACAACCTTTCGTATTAGTATTTAGCGAAGATGATACTCGCTTAATTGATGTGAAATTAGGTAAAACAGCAGATGCGAAAAACCTCCTGCTTTGGGAACAAAACGGCGAACCAACATTAGATCTTATTGGTGGCTCAAACTCGCGTGTGAGCTTCTCTATTATTCAGCAAACTCAGCCTGTGATGCAGGTATTAAAAGAAAAAGCTGATAGTACTAACCTCTCTAATTTCAGTATTTATAGCCTGCCACTTGAAGAACAAGCGTTATTCAAAGGCATTTTACTTATTCCACTCGGTGTGATGATCGTGGTGATGATGCGTATCCTTATTGGACTACGTACATCAGGTACTTTCATGCCGGTTCTAATCGCCATGGCTTTTGTACAAACAAGTTTAGCTACCGGTCTGATTGGCTTTACTCTGATTGTCGGTATCGGCTTAGTGATCCGTTCTTACCTGTCCCGATTAAACTTACTGCTTGTCTCGCGAATATCCGTGGTCATCATTACCGTGATAGCCATTATCTGCCTATTCTCGGTATTATCATACAAAATTGGCTTAACTGAAGGTCTGAAAATCACCTTCTTCCCAATGATTATCCTATCTTGGACTATCGAACGTATGTCAATTCTATGGGAAGAAGAGGGCCCGAAAGAAGTATTCGCTCAAGGTGGTGGTAGCTTATTTGTTGCCGTACTTGTCTACCTAACAATTAGCAATGAAGTACTCCGTTACTGGGCATTCAACTTCCTCGGTTTACAGCTTATCATTATGTCTATTATCTTAATGCTAGGTACTTATACCGGTTACCGTTTGCTTGAATTACGCCGCTTTAAAGACATGCAAGGTGACTAATGATGACATTTTCATTTTTTAAAGAGTTTGCTCAACCACGGAAACTAAAGCAACAGGGTATCTTGGGAATGAACCAGCGTAATAATATGTATATATCACGCTACAACCCAAGAAAGCTGTTTCCATTAGTGGACAACAAACTAAAGACCAAGCAGATAGCTGAAGACGCTAATGTCAGCACGCCAGAGTTGCTTGGCGTTATTGATAACCAACATTCGGTTAAATCGGTTGATAAGCTTATTGCTGGGCTTAATGGCTTTGTGATCAAGCCTGCTAAAGGCTCTGGTGGTAAAGGTATTTTAGTCATAACCAAAGTCGAAGGCGGGCGTTATTACAAGCCTAGTGGCAGCGAATGCTCTATCGATGATATTGAACGTCATTGCTCGAATATCTTAGCGGGTTTATTCTCGCTCGGTGGTGGTATCGATGTCGCGGTTGTGGAAGCACTGATCGTCTTTGATGATAGCTTTGAAGGTTATAGCTTTGAAGGTGTGCCAGACGTACGCGTTATTGTATTCAAAGGCATTCCAATGATGGCCATGATGCGTTTATCAACCTCGATGTCTGATGGTAAGGCTAATTTACACCAAGGCGCTGTCGGTGTTGGTATCAACATCACTACAGGTGAAGCGTTAAACGCGGTTCAGTATGATGAAATGGTAAGTCATCACCCTGACACCCAAAAAGAATTAGCGCTGCTAAAAGTACCGCACTGGGAGGAAGTTATTCGGTTAGCTGCTCAGTGTTATGATATATCAGGCTTAGGCTATCTTGGTGCCGATGTGGTATTAGATCGTGATCATGGACCTATGCTGCTAGAGTTGAACGCCCGTCCAGGACTGGCGATTCAGATTGCAAATGGCATGGGATTACTACCAAGATTACAACAAATCGAAGCCGCTAATACCGAAAGCATGAATTTAGACCAACGACTTGCTTATTGTAAGCAACATTTCGGTTAAGAGTCTGAAAAAGTGTTCTGAATAAAAACAACATAAAAAAAGGCATATAGTGAGCGCTATATGCCTTTTTTATTCAATACACTGTCAACCTACCTAGCGTCGAGCCAAGACAAACTATATTGAATAGAATAATCCAGCCACAAACTAAGCCATTAAATGGCGTAAGTTCATTTCAAAAATCATTTTTTCAGCAGTACATGTAAATTGTAACGTCACTAGGTAAGCATTTTCACCCTGTGCAGTAAAATCAATCGTGACTTCTTCATCAAATTGCTCATTCACATATGCTTCAAGTTCACTGCGTTTTTCATCTGCAGCAACTTGTGAATCAAAGGAAATAGGGAAAGATAGCTCAGTATCATCAGGTTGGATAATACTGCCGATTTCAGCAAATGCACCACAGCAATCTTTAATATCAGTATTGTTATTATTCGACATAATTATTCTACCTATTCATTTAAGTTTACGTTCTACACGAGCAACCATACCACTAAAGTGTAAGTTAAAAAAACAAAAAACCGCTAATACCTAAGCATAAGCGGTTTTATATCAAAAAAGTCGTCACTTTAAACGAATAACAATACGTTCACGCGTACAGTGCGATGCTAAAACGAATTAAATCGTGATAGGTGCTGGCGCTGGCGCTTTGCTCATTGCTTTTAATTCTTGATCCATGATGAATAGACCGTAACCATTATCAACACCAACACGGCGGATTTGGCTAACGATACCATTAAACAAGGCTTCTTCTTCAGTTTGCTCTTCCATTAATGTATTTAGGTGAGCAACTGATTGGAAATCTCTTAGTTCATGAGCAAGACCAAGGATTTCAGAAATCGATTCAGTGATCATTACTTCGTGCGCTAACGCCTGGTTAAACACGTCAAGTAAGTCCGAAAACTCAGACTCAGCCGCAGGAATCGCTTCCATTAATGGCTGGATGCCACGGTCGATCATATAACGGAATAATAACTGAGCGTGAACTTGCTCTTCAGCAGCATGTTTATAAAAGAAATCACCTGCGCCAATAAAATCAGATGCATAGCAAAAAGACGCCATGCTGCGGTAAAGATGAGATGCAGTAAATTCTTTTGTCATTTGTTGGTTAAGCGCTGTCGCCATAACCTTAGATAATTTTGGCATAGTATTAAATCCTATAATAAACAGTTCAGACAATGCTACCGCAACACGTCTTAAATTAACAATAACTTTGTCAAATAGACGAACATTTTCTACGATTAATCATAAAATCATAATTAAACGGTCCACAAGCCAAATTGAAATAAAATTACACAATACGTAAATATCTAATATTTACGACCCAGTTAACACTCTTATGAAAATATAATACGTTATTTTACAACAATTGATCTTAATCAAGTTTTAATCCCAAATATTACCTATACTTCGAATCAAAGGTATTCATTAAGAGGTAACACTTTGTAAATACTTTTTAAGATTTCAAATTAGTTTTAAGGGAAATAATATGACTGTTAAAAACATCGAAACACTCAATGCAATGGTTGCTAAAGTAAAAATAGCACAACAAGAATTTGCTACATTCAACCAAGAACAAGTTGATAAAATTTTCCGTGCAGCAGCACTTGCCGCATCTACATCTCGTATCACACTCGCTAAAATGGCTGTCGATGAATCAGGTATGGGCGTACTTGAAGACAAAGTAACTAAAAACCACTTTGCATCAGAATACATTTACAATAAATACAAAGACACATTAACATGCGGAATCATCGAAGAAGACAACGAGTTTGGTACTATTACGATTGCTGAACCGACAGGCATCATCTGCGGTATCGTACCAACAACAAACCCAACTTCAACGGCTATTTTTAAAGCTCTTATCTCGCTTAAAACACGTAATGGTATTATCTTTTCGCCACACCCTCGTGCAAAGAATGCAACGAATACAGCAGCGAAAATTGTACTAGACGCAGCGATTGCAGCAGGCGCACCAGCAAACATCATTGGTTGGATTGATGAACCATCAGTTGAACTATCAAATGCATTAATGCATCACGCAGACATCAACCTTATCCTTGCAACTGGCGGTCCAGGCATGGTTAAAGCGGCTTACTCTTCAGGTAAACCTGCAATTGGTGTTGGCGCGGGTAACACGCCTATCGTGATTGACGAAACTGCTGACGTTAAACGTGCAGTCTCTTCAATTCTAATGTCAAAAACATTCGATAACGGTGTTGTATGTGCATCAGAGCAAGCTGTTATTGTTGTTGACGAAGTGTATGACGCAGTAAAAGCCCGTTTCATTACGCACGGCGGTTACATCTTATCGAAGAAAGAAGCAGATAAAGTACGTGAAATCGTCTTAATCAACGGCAACATGAACCCAGCGATTGTAGGTCAATCTGCAATTAAGATTGCTGAGATGGCTGGTGTTACAGTACCGCCTTTCACTAAAGTACTTATAGGTGAAGGTCCTGAAGTACACGTTGATGACGCATTCGCTCACGAAAAACTGTCTCCAACACTCGGTATGTTCCGCGCTCGTGATTACAAACACGCAGTAGAACAAGCAATCACGATGGTTGAGCTTGGCGGTATCGGCCATACATCTGGGCTTTATACAGACCAAGATGCAAACGAAGATCGTATCAAAGACTTCGGCGATAAAATGAAAACAGCTCGTATCCTGATTAACCAACCAAGTTCGCAAGGTGGTATCGGTGATTTATATAACTTCGGTCTAGCACCATCTCTAACGCTAGGTTGTGGTTCATGGGGCGGTAACTCTATCTCTGAAAACGTAGGTCCTAAACACCTTATTAATAAAAAGACTGTTGCTAAGCGAGCTGAAAATATGTTGTGGCATAAACTTCCAGAATCAATTTACTTCCGCCGTGGTTCATTACCAATTGCAATGGACGATCTTGTTGGCAAAAAACGTGCGTGTATCGTAACGGATAAATTCTTATTCAATAACGGTTATGTTGACGAGTTAGTGACAATCCTAAAAAGCAAAGGCATCGATACCGAAGTATTCTACGATGTTGAAGCTGACCCAACGCTAGCAGTCGTGAAGAAAGGTGTTGATGTGATGAACAGCTTCCAACCTGACGTTATCATTGCTTTCGGTGGCGGTTCACCAATGGATGCAGCGAAGATCATGTGGGTAATGTACGAACATCCAGATGCACATTTCGAAGACCTTGCTATGCGCTTTATGGACATTCGTAAACGTATCTACAAATTCCCTAAAATGGGTATCAAAGCGAAATTAGTTGCAGTAACGACAACCTCTGGTACTGGTTCTGAAGTAACACCATTTGCAGTAGTAACAGATGAAGTGACAGGCCAAAAATACCCTATTGCCGATTACGAATTAACACCAAACATGGCTGTTGTAGATGCAAACTTAGTCATGAATATGCCTAAATCACTAACAGCATTCGGCGGTTATGATGCAGTAACGCATGCACTAGAAGCTTATGTATCAATTCTACAAAACGAATACGCTGATGGCCAAGCATTGCAAGCACTTAAACTGTTAAAAGAGTACTTACCAAGTTCATACAAAAACGGCGCGAAAGACCCAATCGCACGTGAAAAAGTACACAACGGCGCAACGATTGCGGGTATCGCCTTTGCTAATGCTTTCTTGGGTGTGTGTCACTCAATGGCGCACAAACTCGGTGCCGAATTCCATATTCCACACGGTCTAGCGAATGCATTACTCATCACTAACGTAATTCGTTATAACGCAACGGATATGCCAACGAAACAAGCGGCATTTTCACAATACGACCGTCCGAAAGCACGTGCTCGTTACGCAGAAGTTGCTGAACATTTAGGCTTCCGTGAAGGTAAAACAGCAGACAAGATCAACGCATTACTAAACTGGTTAGACGAACTTAAGACTGATTTAGATATTCCTAAATCAATCCAAGCAGCGGGTGTTAACGAAGCAGATTTTCTTGCTAAAGTTGACCAACTAGCAATGGAAGCGTTTGATGATCAATGTACAGGTGCTAACCCACGTTACCCATTAATCAGCGAGCTAAAAGCACTATTACTTGCGTCTTACTACGGTAATGACTATCAAGAAAGCTACGTACTAGAAAAACAAGCGGCGAAAAAAGAAACAGTAAAAAAATAACTGTTCGCTAATACCGCCATCGCTATCCAGCACAAGGTGGTAGCGATTACCTACTAAGGGTGGGGAGTATAAGGTTGAATAAACCACTTTATACTCCCCACCCTTTTCTTATATATACGATAGTAAACTGCATTTGTTTATTACTAGTCGCACTTTACCTTTATTTTAATGTTATTGATGAATAAGATAACTAGCCCACACCTCGCTACATTAGTTTTGATAACACCAAGTTTATCCCCTATAATTATTTTGACTGTATTTTCAATGCGCTATTTAGAAGTGATATTTAATAATGCTTTAGCACGACTTCATTGATTGTAAGCAGATACCAGCTCAAGCTTTAACGTTTAAATAAACGAGCAGAAATAATTCAGTAAATAACTAAGGTAATAACTAAGGTAAATAATGGAAAATGTCTCATTCATGATTAAAGACCTCCAAGTAGGTCACTATATTAATCTCCCTATTGGTTGGACATCCCACCCTTTTATTCTTAATTCATTTCTAATTAAAGATGATAAACAACTTAAAATAGTGCAACACCTTGGTTTAGCAACGATTTCTGTTGACCTTTCTCGCAGCAAACTCTCGCAGCCACAAACCATAGCAGCGGTGACCGTGGCGTCGGAAACATCCGAGTTGGCTCAAGATTCAGCAGCTATCGCTTCACAAACAGCGCAAATACAACAAGATATTGAAGCCACCGAACAACAAGCTCAGCTCAATGAAGAAAAAGAAAAACAGCAACAGTTAACACAATTAGTGCAGCAACAGACCTGGTGGAAACAGATCCGTCATAGCCGTTCTAAATATCAAGAAAAAATTGCCATTCTTAAAGATATTTACAGCAAGCTTAGCTTACAACCTGAAAAAGCAATGCAGTTATTAGAGTTACTGTCCGGTGAATTAACTATTGCTGCCGAGCAGCAGCATGACTTTAGCTTCGTGTTATGCAATGAAGAGCTATCAAGTGATACCCTTTATCAAAATGCCATGAATGTAGCTGTACTCAGTATCTGTTTAGCCAAGCAACTCGCGTTTAGCAGCCAAGATATGGCAATCGTCACCAGTACAGCCTTACTCAGTCAATATGGCATGCTATGGGTGCCCGCTTCAATTCGTAATAAAAAATCTGAACTGACAAAACCAGAAGTGAATTACCTTAAACAACACCCCGCCTATGCAGCACAAAGACTACAAGGTATAGAGGCACTCTCTGATAACATCATTCATAGCATATTGCAGGTCAATGAAAAATTTGATGGCAGCGGTTATCCACGCGGCTTCAAACAAGAGAAAATATCAAAATACGCGCAATTAGTGGCGATCACGACCCGCTATAACGAAATGTGCAATGCCAATTTACCGCAACATCGCTATTCACCACACCTTGCTATCGGTTTGCTATTTAAGCAAGCGAATAAGCATTACAATAAAGCGTATCTCGAGCAGTTTATTAAGATGATTGGCATATTTCCGGTTGGAACCATCGTCAATTACGGTAACGATAATAGTAATCAAGCCCAGGTACAAATGGGGATTATAGATAGCTTACGGCAGCCGCTTATTGTTGACTTCAATGAGCTTGAACCGATAAAAAAACAGCCACTACTACGCCATTGTCTTGATGATAATATTGCGATAACAAAAGCGATTAGCAGTAGCGATATCGATCCTGATCACTTATCTAAATTCAATTTAATCCAGCGTAACAATTTATACTTCTCAGGCTAGCACGCCATTCTTGTCAGATATCATAGATAACAGCCGCTGTTAATCTATGATATTCTTACGCTCTTATCTTTTATAAATGAATCTCAAATACTATGTCAAAACGCAATACTCAGCAACGTCGTCATACCATCATTCAGCTACTTGAAGAACAAGGTAAGCTCAGCGTTGATGAACTAGCTCAACGTTTTGAAACATCAGAAGTGACCATCCGTAAAGATCTCACCGCATTAGAGCAGAACGGGTTATTGTTACGTCGCTATGGTGGCGCAGTGCCCATTCCTAAAGAGCTGCTTCCTGAAGTCGAAACTGATAAAGTCTCACAGTGCAAAATTGAAATTGCCATTGCTGCTGCACTACGTATTCGCGATCACAACCGGATTATTATCGACAGTGGCACCACGACAGCCAGTTTAATCGAGCAACTAGCGAATAAGAAAGGCTTAATCACCATGACTAATTCCCTGCAAGTTGCCACAGCGCTTAACGGTTTAGAGAATGAGCCGACGTTATTAATGACTGGCGGCACTTGGGACCCACACTCAGAATCATTCCAAGGGCAAATAGCCGAGCAAGTACTGCGTTCATACGATTTTGATCAACTATTTATCGGTGCAGACGGTATTGATTTAGAACGTGGTACCACGACCTTTAATGAGTTGATTGGACTAAGCCGCGTGATGGCTGAAGTATCTAGAGAGGTAGTGGTTATGGTTGAGTCAGACAAAATCAGTCGAAAAATGCCTAACCTAGAACTTGCATGGAGCAATATCCATACCTTGATTACCGATGCGGATATTACCAATGAACAGCGCTGTGCTATCGAGGCAAAAAATATCGAAGTTATCATCGCAGCAAAATCGAAAGTATCAGTAAGCTAAACGAGTAAAGCACTAACTCAGGCTCACCACCGCTTTCACAATAGCCCTCAGCATCATCTCAATAATCGCCACCAGCCCCCCTGATATGAGGTAACCATCACCGACTCGAGATGGTTACCTTTAGAGCAACCTTATAATAAAAATCACCATTATCACTAACTATTTTATTGAATATCAAGTGGCCCATCTTTTTGAGCATGTATATAAATTATAGTATTGAATTAACGATTAATTTAGAGCACTGTACCAGCTAATAATAACTCCATCCGATGTTATTCCATCAATTAAAATTTAGCGTTACAAGGCAATAAGCACACATGAGTAGCCACAATATTTCTCTCTTCAAGCATATCAAACTCAGCACTATGGGTTTATTTTTTACCTGTGGCTTCGCCCTCTCCGCGCTCGTTTTTATTGCTTCAAGCATTATTATCAACAGTAATGTCACACTAGCATCGTCGGTATGGACTGAATACAGAGCCAATAAATCTGAAAAAATCAGAATCGATAGTGCCCTACGTTCATCGCTAGGTTACGGTGGTGCGATCCATGAGTTCAAAAATTATTTATTACGCCCAGAACCGTGGCGCATTGAACGCGTTCAGGCAAAGTTAGGAGCTGTGAATGCGGCTATAACCCAATTTAATACGCTCGGGCCGACTAACGCACAAGCGATTGCCTTGAATGATATTAAAAATATGGTTGATGCTTATAGCGCTGCATTAATACAAGCTGAACTGCTTTTTAGCCAAGGCTTACAACCACTTGATGTCGATAAAAAAGTAATCATTGATGACTCGCTCGCGATGCGTGGCTTACAGATCTTAAATCAAGAATTACAACGTGAATTACACATCAGTAACACAAATGATGATGGCCCTAATATCACCAAAGCCGACCTCGCTGTTAAGTTACGTTCGGCGCTGGGTTATGGTGGTTTTATTCATCAGTTTAAAAATGCTGTATTGCGTGGGGATGAAAAGTACATAACTGAAGCCGATTCATGTTTGATTAAAGCTGAAGAATTGATCAGCCTGTACCGCAGTAAAGGATTGACGAGCGCAGAGTTCATCTCACTTGAAGATATAACCAGAACATTAGCTAGCTATAAGCAAGCAATAGCCACTATCCGCCAATTGATCGGTCAGAACGCCAGCCCACAATATATTGATCAACAAGTAAAAATCAACGATACCTCGGCATTACGCGGCCTCGCTGTACTGGATCGTGAAATCGTGATTCAAATAGAGCAAAGTGCTGACAACGTCAGTGAGACGTTAGATTTTGTCACCCAACTGATCAGCTGGTTATCTTGGTTTACCATTATCTTTACCACCGCATTCATCATTACAGCCATTTTATTAATGCGTAATCGTTTAATGAATCCGATTAAAGAACTTATTCATGCCATGAAAACCTTGGCCGAAGGTAATTTCAACATCAAGATATTTGCCACCGACCGTGATAACGAAATAGGTGAAATGGCACGGGCATTAGAAATATTCAGTGCGAATGCTTTAAAGCACCGAGATTCAGAGGCGCAAGTGCAGGCGGTCATCAACACGGCCGTGCATGCGATAGTCACTACCAATGAACGCGGTGTTATTGTTGCCTTTAACCCTGCTGCATTGGCTATTTTTGATTATGAGTTGGATGATATTATTGGCCGAAATATAAAACTGCTCATGCCACAAGCAAGTAAAGCGTTTACCGACAGTGTGCAGGGTAAAGTATACGAAGAAGACGCATTGCGCGCTAACGGCGTACACTTTCCAATTGAATTATCAGTTAACGAAATGACTGTGGGCGATAAACTTATGTATACAACCGTTATTCATGATATTACCGCACGTAAAGCAGCTGAAGCAGAGATACGTAAACTGGCAATGACAGACCCATTAACCGGTGTTGCTAACCGTAATCAATTCGAATTACGCATTGAAGAAGCTATTCAAGTCGCAGAACAAAACAACAAATCGGTTGGCCTGCTACTATTAGATTTAAACAAATTTAAACCTGTCAATGACACCTATGGCCATCATGTGGGCGATCAATTACTCAAAGATGTTGCCGCGCGAATGGTTGATGCAAGCCGTCAAACAGATACTGTTGCACGCTTAGGCGGTGATGAGTTTGCAATCATCTTTAATCACCTCGATACGCCAGAATGTATTAAAGTACCGTTCGACCGCTTGGTAAGTGAATTATCTCGCCCTTATGTGGTAAACGATATGGTACTAGATATATCGGCCAGTATGGGCGTAAGTATGTACCCACAGGATGATAGCAACGTTGATGAACTATTGCGTAAAGCCGATCTCGCGATGTATAAAAATAAGAATATCGACCTCGTATCCTGATTTGTATTAATCCTTAATACTTTAAAAGACCAATAACAAAAATCCCGCTTACTGCAAATAAGCGGGATTTTACATAAAGGATTTACTATTTTTTATTCGTTATTCATTACGACTTAGAAACCGTAAGATGCACCTACAACAAGCACGTTATTGTTGTGACCAGGATTTGATTTCGCTGAAGACTCTTGGTTACGGTACTCTACGTATGGTTGAACACCAGCACGTGTCCAAGTTGCACGTAATTCATGCTCCATAGAGTTATCTTTAGTAACACCATCATTTACGTAATAAACATTGTTGTATTTAACATTCACTGGCATATCTTTAAATTGGTAAGCAATGTTGTTATCTAAACGAACTTGATCGTTTGTTTCATTTACGCCACTATCAGCATTGATTGCATCATTTGCTTGGATTTGCATACGAGTACGGTTAGAGATAGAAAGACCATTATCAAAGTTGTAACCAATTTTTACTAATGGACGGTATTGAACTGCTTCACCGTCGTGTAATAGATGGTGGTAACCAGCTGCAACCCATAAGTTTTCGTTAATGCTGAATGATTGTTCAACACCTAACGTAGTGTAAGCAGAAGCTGCTGAACTACCTTGCTCACCACTTATGCCATAGTCAGTGTTACCAAGCTGAATACCGTCAATCTCCACTAACAGTGTAGTGCCCGTTGTAAACGTATGGCCAGCTTCAATAGTAGATGTCACATCTGACCCGTTAAAATCAGCACGGTCATGCATTTGAACATTACCAGTTACGTAAGAAGATCCTGCTGCTTCTTGTGGTACTTCAGTGTCTGTATTTGCAAATGCAAGAGGAGAAAGTGTAATAGAAGTACAAGCGAGTGCTAGTGCTAGTGTTGATTTTTTCATTATGTTTGCCTTAACTTTTAATAAAGAGTCAAATGATATGTAAACCTAACGAACTCCATATGAGTTCTTTAGGGTGAAATCAGGTAAATGGCGCCAGGAGCAATCGCTGGGTTTAATGTTGGCGAAGTAGAATATAATATCGCACTTACCTTACACTCAGGACTGGCTGACTTGTTGCCAGAAGATGAAACAAATATAACACTTTATAGGCAGTTGATAATGCTATTGACTGATTTCATAGACTTGGCTCACAACTTAATTCACACCGATAATTAACGTAATCAAGTCCATTAACATTTAACAAACAAAAAGCCATATAGCATGCAGATTAAACCCTTTAGTTTTACTTTAAAATCAACAATCTAATTTAAAACATCAAATAAAATAACGTACACCATCAAAATAATTAACAAGTTAACAAAAATAAATAAAAATGAACTAAATATCACTTAGCTTGTAAACTGCTGCATAATTGTGAGTAGGTTAACATTTAGCGGTGTAAACCAGAGTGAATCAAACAGCACATAATACCAAATTAAAAATACAATCAGCATCAAATTTAGAATATCGTACTTATCAAGTGCATTTAACTTAATTTACAATGTGAAATATCATCAAATAGACCTAGTCTAGGCTTACTAATACGGGTTTACACTATGGCCACATTAGTCTATCGATCAAACCCATGTCTTTAATGTCAATCGTCGCACAATTAACATCCTGGTTACAATTAACGTGACAATCTGACGGAATTGAGTAGACTCTTTATTCTATTTATCATAAACAATAATTATTGAGGCGTTATGATCAGTGAGTTGATTCGTTGTTTTTATCTTCGTAATAAGCAAACTAACCCAAAAGACTTTTTTGATACCATCACCCGTTCTTTTCGAGTCGGTTTTCGCCATATCGATTTTAACTTGCATATAAACAATGCTAAATATCTGATGTTTCTTGAGAAAGCGCGTTGGGATCATGCGGTTCAAACCAATACATTCAATCCATTATTGAAGAAGAAGTTAAATTTCATCGTCGCGGGGGTTGAGGTTGGTTATATTCGCGAAATACGTTTATTTAAAAAGTTTGATGTGGAAACGACTTATTTAGGCTGGGATGAAAAGTATTTCTACCTGGAACAAAAATGTGTGGCCGACGGTAAATTGTGTAATTACAGCTTAGTCAAAGCGGTGTTTGTCCAAAAAGGTAAAGTCGTCACACCAAGCAAGGTGATGGAGATATTACCAGTGGAGCAACGTCCACAGCAATTACCAGAACATATGCAGATATGGAAGGATCTTGGTATAGCTAAGCGTAACTTCACCACCAGCGAGCCGGTAAATAAAGCCGCTTAGCAAGCATTTGAGCTGCGTTATATTAAGCGACGCCATGCCCTTTTGATGCAACCCAGATGCGATACCATTGCTGGTTATTCATAACCAGCGCTGTCGCTGCAACAGCACTACGTACGCGTTCAATGTTACCACTGCCGATGATAGGTAGTGGTTTAGATGGTAGTTTTAATATCCAGGCAAAGACAACCTGATCAATCGACTGCGCGCCAATTTCCTGCTTAATGGCTTCCAACGTAGTGAGTAAACGCTGCATTTTCTCTGAATCAGTATTAAATAAGCTACCGCCAGCCAAACATGACCATGCCATTGGTCGAATCGCTAGTTGCTGTAACTGATCCAAGGTCCCATCTTCAGTCACCCCGAGATTAACCGGGTTTATTTCAACTTGATTGGTCACTAATGGACTGTCCCAACGCGATTGTAACAACGCAAACTGCGAGGGAGTAAAGTTAGATACGCCCAAGTGCTTAATCTTACCTTGATGCTTTAACAGTTCAGCAGCTTGAGCTACGCCATCAGCGTCCATCAAAAGATCGGGACGATGTATTAATAACACATCCAATTGTTCGACACAGAGGCGCTGCAAAGAGGTATCTACCGAATGAATAATACTGCTTTGTGAACTGCTGTAATGGTTAACATGGTGACTAGGCGCATCACTGTGCATAACCTCAATACCACATTTAGAAATAATTTCGATGCTATCTCTCATCTGCGGGTCAAGTTTAAGCGCTTCACCAAATAAGGTTTCACACGGCGCTTGTGCAGAACCATAAACATGTGCGTGATCCACCGTTGTAATACCCAGTTCGACATGCTGCTTTAAAAAGGTCAAACGAGCTTGTGGATCCATATCCCATTCGCCCATCCGCCAATAGCCTTGTACTAACGATGAAAGTTCAGGGCCTTCAAGAGCCATTTTAACGCGAGATACACCAGTCATAATTGTCCTTTATTTAACAAATAAGCTTAATAGAAAGATTAGTTAAAGGTAGATTTAAGAGTTAATTCAAATAGCTTTAAAATAAATTATTTTTAATATCAATACTCTTCAACAACTCGCAAGGTTACGATTTGATACATAACGATGCTATTTCTGTGAATGAACTAGCAGTTTCATCTACCTAAAAACAAGTAATAACACGTCTTTGCTATGCTGCATTAACATCTAGGACACCTGTATTAACATCACGCACAGTTGTATTAGCATTTCAAACAATGAAATAGGGAATATTCATGTTAACGACACACCTTATGAAAGGACTTAGCTTTGGCCTTATTAGCTGCATCAGCTTAACGTTACCAACAGCTATTGCTAAAACCACCAGCAGCGAGACTCTTGTAAACCAGGTTCTTTCAAACGAGATTATTGTAAATCAGAGTCTTGCAAAAATAAAACCGTCAACCAGTGCCATTTATAGTCAAATGGCTATTCATCACCCTGTTTGGGCTGCCAATGGCATGGTAGCGAGCCAAGAAGCACTGGCGACTAAAATTGGTGTCGATATCATGCAACGAGGCGGTAATGCCATTGATGCAGCTGTTGCCGTTGGTTACGCATTAGCAGTTACCTTACCACGAGCAGGTAATCTCGGTGGTGGGGGATTCATGCTGGTCTACTTAGCAGATGAGCAACGTTCTATTGCCATTGATTATCGTGAAGTCGCACCACAGACTGCGTCCGCAGACATGTTTTTAGATGAAGATGGTAATCCAGATAACACCTTATCGCGCTTTCACGGCCTTGCTATTGGTGTACCAGGGACTGTTCTTGGCTTTGAGCTAGCGTTAAAAAAGTATGGCACGATGTCATTAGCGCAGGTGATCGCGCCAGCAATAAAATTAGCCAGTGATGGTATTGTCGTTACCCCAGATCTAGCTAATTCGCTTAGTGCAACGCAGAAACGTTTAAGCCAGTGGCCAAGTACCCAGGCTATCTTCTATAAAGCAGATGGCAGCAGCTACCAACCCGGTGAAATATTAAAGCAAACCGATCTTGCCAAAACGTTAACAGCCATCGCTAAAAAAGGCAGCCCAGCATTCTATCAAGGGCCTATAGCCAAGCAGATTAGTGACTCTGTACGTGATGCTGGCGGCATCATGACTATGCAAGATCTAGCCAGCTATAAAGCCATAGAACGACAACCGGTGACTGGTGACTATCGTGGTTATCAAGTGGTCTCTATGCCACCCCCCTCTTCAGGCGGCGTTCACATAATACAAATGCTGAATATGCTCTCGCAATACCCTATCGACAAAATGGGTCACAATAGTGCTGCGACAATCCATGTCATGGCAGAATCAATGCGCCGAGCCTATGCCGACCGCAGTTTGTATTTAGGTGATCCAGACTTTGTAAACGTACCCGTTGAAGCCCTGACTAACAAACAATATGCGAAACAGTTAGCCAGTCAAATAAACCCAGCCAAAGCAACGCCAAGCAGTGAGGTATCACCCGGTACATTATTACCATACGAAAGTAATCAAACCACCCATTACAGCGTGGTTGATAAATGGGGTAATGCTGTCAGTAATACTTACACCCTCAACTTCAGCTATGGTTCTGGACTTGTCGCCGATGGCACAGGGGTGTTACTCAATAATGAAATGGACGATTTCTCTGCCAAGCCAGGTGTCCCTAATGCTTACGGGCTTATTGGTGGTAAAGCCAATGCCGTCGCAGCGAAAAAGCGCCCGTTAAGCTCAATGACACCAACTATCGTGTTAAAAGATAACAAGCCTTATTTAGTTACGGGGAGTCCAGGTGGTTCACGTATCATTACCACAACATTGCAAGTGATCATGAACGTCATTGACCATGATATGAATATCGCCGAGGCAAGCGCTGCACCGCGTTTTCATCATCAATGGTTACCAGACATGATCCGTATCGAAAAAGGATTGAATATCGATACGATTAATTTA
Source organism: Moritella sp. F3 (assembly GCF_015082335.1). Classification (NCBI taxonomy): domain Bacteria; kingdom Pseudomonadati; phylum Pseudomonadota; class Gammaproteobacteria; order Alteromonadales; family Moritellaceae; genus Moritella; species Moritella sp. F3. The sequence goes on from NZ_BLRL01000016.1 coordinate 65,679, forward strand.
TTGGAGAATAAAGGACACAAGGTTGAAGTCAAAGCCGCGATGGGCAGTACTCAAACCATCATGTTAACAGACGAAGGGGTTTATGGCGCATCAGATCCACGCCGACCAAGTGCACTTAGTCTCGGGTATTAATATGTACTGTTAATAAGTTCTATTTATAAATAAAAAAGGGACGTGATACTTAGCGTATTACGTCCCTTTTTCTATTTTTAGTGCTAGTTAAAAATTGTAACTCATACCAACAGAAACAAAGTTAGTCGTACTATCATAAAAATCTATATTTGCATCAATATCTTTGTTTTGATAAATCACGTTTAAATTACTGTCTTCAATATCAAATGGTTTGTCGTATGAATAGATTAATGAATAACGCGCCGCATCTTGTTCTTGCGTTTGTGCGAAAATCGGGTTTTCTGCGCTATATTCACGATCACTAAATGCTGCTTGTAGTGACAAGAAATGACGTTCATATTTTGTCATGATGCTTAAACTATAATGTAATTCATCATAGCTTTGACTCTCACCTTTAGCATCTTGATTGGCATAATACACATTCGCTTTGGCAAACGTGCCTTTCCACATCGGGATAAGACTCTCTAAACTCAAGCGCTGGTAATCAGCGTCTCGTTTAAGTTCATCTTGTTCTTCTGCAGTACAATCTCGAGTTTGACTAGCACATACACCATTTTGAGCACCGCTTTGATCGTCGTCAATATCATACGATGCATAGGCGTATTCAATTTGCACTGGCATAAATTTATAAGCAACACGTACAGCGGTTGAATCTATGTCCGTTTTTTCTCTTTCAGCGCCAACTAAGAAAGGATCAGACCAGGTTTCTTTTAGAAACGGCACATGCGGGATATAAGCAAACGTCATACTCTGGCGTTTATCAAATTTATGCGTCACACCCAATTCGTATTGTATGGCGCTGTCTAAAATGTTTTGTGGGCTCTGGCCTAGAAAGTATTGAGTCTGTAAATCTTCCGTTGTATAAGCCACACGGAAAAATGGAAACAACAACCCTGTCGAAATTTCCTCTCCAGAGTTAGTGAGATCATCGGTTTTGGCATTATCATCATCGGTATTAAATTGGCCATCTGAATTATTGAAGCCGGCATTGATACCGATAGTGCCAGAAAAACCGGGACTTTTTGCTAAGGGTTTCGCTATTGCCACACTACTAAAGCCAAGTAAACTGCTGGTTAATAATAGCGGCAGTGCAAGTAAACTGTGCTTTCTAAATATCATGTAAAAATAGCTCCAATAGTTAATCCATAAACAAGAACGTCGATCATTCTTGATCAATATCAAATTAGTCACGAAATAATAACACAAAGATTCTAATATAATATGCTTAATCACATTTCCGTCCGGTATCGGTCAATAATGGGGAAATGGCATATATCTCAGTGAGAAAAACCAGAATAACTAAATAAACACTGAAATAATTTGTTTTATATTATAAGCTTAGACCAGAAAATTAATAAAAAACACACTTTAGACACTAAGCTGTTGAATACCAGTATAAAGATCTATTTCAATAAAGGATGATTGAAAATCATATGCACAAAATTCTCGTTATATTTGCCCATCCTGCATTACAAAAATCAATTGCACATAAATCATTATTCAATGAAATTCAAAGTATTGAAGGTATCACTTGTCACGATCTCTATGATACCTATCCCGATTCATTTATCGATATTAAGCACGAACAAGCATTATTACTCAATCACGATATCATCATCTTACAATTTCCACTTTACTGGTATTCCAGCCCTGCGATTTTAAAAGAATGGCAAGATTTAGTACTAGAGCATGGTTTTGCTTATGGTGAAAACGGCGATAAACTGGTGGGCAAAAAAATCATGCTCGCGATCTCTACAGGTGGTAGTGCAAACTCATATTCTACGACGGGCTACAACGAGCACGACATTAGCCAATTTTTATTGCCTTTTAGCCAAATGAGTAAGCTGTGTAATCTAGAGTACCTGCCGCCATTTGTCGTACATGACATTCATAAGCGCCATGACGCTGAGCGCATAACAGATAAAACCAACCAATATCGCCAATTGTTATTAAAGTTACAACAGCAACATGATGATACGACCACCACTGACATGGAGAGTAACTAATAATGGAACACGGCGTATTATTTAATATCTTCGTCTACCTTGCTGCTGGTGTAGTGGCAGTGCCAATCGCCAAACGTTTGGGGCTCGGTTCTGTACTGGGTTATTTAATTGCAGGCGTCATTGTCGGTCCTTATGCTCTGAGCTTGATATCGAATCAAGAAGACGTGATGCATGTGGCTGAATTCGGTGTGGTAATGATGTTGTTCTTGGTCGGTTTAGAACTAAGACCAGCGTTATTGTGGCAACTTAAAATGCCGATTCTCGGCACGGGTGGCTTACAGCTTTGTGCAACGACGTTATCTATCTTCTTAATTCTATTGGCCTGTGGTCTTGCATGGCAAACTGCACTCGCCATTGGCTTGATTGTGGCCCTGTCCTCTACTGCCATTGTGTTACAAAACTTACAAGAACGAGAGTTAATGAAAACTGAGGCAGGTAAAAATGCCTTTGCGGTATTACTATTTCAAGATATCGCCGTGATCCCTATCCTATCTCTATTGCCGCTACTGGTAATACAAGATACCGCGATTGTAGAGTCGACAACATCAGGCTGGCTCAGTGCGTTAATGATTGCCGGTGTGATCGCAGGCATCATCATCGGTGGTCACTTCCTCGTGGTGCCATTATTACGTGTTATTGCCAGTTCACGTTCACGTGAAATCTTTATTGCTACCGCACTCGCCTTGGTTGTTGGTATTGCACTCGCGATGGAAGCTGTCGGCTTATCAGCAGCACTCGGCACCTTCTTAGCGGGCGTCGTTTTAGCTGACAGTGAATATCGCCACGAACTGGAAAGTGATATAGAACCGTTTAAGAGCTTATTACTCGGTATTTTCTTTATCTCGGTCGGTGCCAGTATTGATTTTACTCTGTTACTTGATCAACCGATGTTAGTTGCCATGTTAGTAACTGGGCTTATCGCCGTTAAATTCATCGTGCTGTTTATCACCGGTATTGTCTTCAAGATCCAACGCAGCCAAAATTGGTTATTTTCATGTGCGTTGGCGCAAGGCGGTGAGTTTGCTTTTGTACTGACTTCATTCGCATTACAACGCCAAGTGCTTGATAATGAAATAGCGAGTTTATTGGTATTAGTGGTGACGTTATCGATGGTTTTCACCCCGCTATTATTGATTATTAACGATAAAATCATAGCCCCGACATTTAAACGAAAACTGCCACAGAGTGAAAATAAAGATAAAGCGGCACCAGAACATCAGATCCCCGATGATACCGACAGCTCAGTGATCATTGCTGGTTTTGGTGGATTTGGACAAGTTGTTGGTCGCTTACTGCATGGCTATCATATTAATACCACCATACTAGAAAACGATGTTGGTCAGATTGAACTATTACAGCAATTCAAATACAAGGTATTTTATGGCGATGCCGAGCAGCTTAATTTATTACACGCTGCGGGCGCGGATAATGCCAAACTGTTTATTATTGCCGTTGAAAGTGCCAGTCGCACCAAACGTATTTTAATTCAAGTAAAGAAACACTTCCCGCATTTAAACGTATTAGTCCGTGCTACCGACCGTAACCATGCGCAGCAATTAATTCGCTTAGGTGCTGACCACGTGTTTCGAGAATCCCTTGATTCAGGCATCAGCTTAGGAGTTGAAACGTTAAAAGCCCTCGGTATGCGTGCGAATCAGGCCCACCGTGCAGGACAAGTATTTCGTCGCCATGATGAAGCTGTTTTACATGAAGAAGCTAAGCGAATACACGAACAAGAGCCAGAATTTGTTAATCGCAGTCTGACAGAACGCAGGATATTGAAAAAACTACTAGGCTTAGACGCACTAACTTATTACGACAACTTAAATGATGCGTGGTCAACAGAAGCCCACAGTAACCAAGACAAGAATACTGTAGGTAACTTAGCAGCAGCACACAAGCATAATAAATCAACCAGTGAGCAAACCTAACTCTATCTTCTCAGGTTTAATAAGTGATACGTGATAAGTAATAAGTAGATAGGACAACGGCGCAGTGATAATAATTAAGCTATTATCACTGCGCCGTTGCTGTTTTCGATATTCGGTAGTCTAAACCAGTTTTAAAAACTTGCTTTAGACTAGGTTAAAAGTGCCACTGCAGATAAATAGTTTGATAATTACTGCCACCTTTAATACGGCCAAACACTGAACTGCTTTCGAAAATGCCCGAGCGATGATGGATGCTATAACCCAACCAGGTTTTCGCTAACGCTTTATTATTAAAAATATCACCGACATTCACATCCAATGAAAAATCCAGATAGTTAAGTAGCTTAGAGCTGTTTTCATAATCACGCTTACCGTCTTCACCCTCAAAATCCTTACCTTCGATATAAGTGACTTCAGATACATAAGATAAACCTTCTGCAATACCTACACGCCAGCGAGGACCAAATTCGAAAGTATAAAAAGCCTTTATCGCAATGATCGCTTCGGCAATGTCATTCTGCACATCGGAATTGTAATGCCACACTAAGCCGGGAGTGAAGTAAAGATCAATCGGCAAGGTAAGTAAACTATCAGCAATCTGGGTACCATAAAAAACCGAACTCATTTGGTTGTTTTCAGTATCACGCTTGGTGTGGAATTTTAATATGTCGCCAATGTTCGATGGCGTTGCCCAGCCGTGTGCTAGTCGTAAATATTCATCATTACTGTCTTTTTTAGCTGTTTTTATAAACGGCTTATCTGGATCGGGATAAAAAGCAACACCAAGGAAAGACTCTAATTGGTAATTCTTTTCTACTGACTCTAAATCATAAACACTATTTTCTAAACGCGTTACGCCAAATTGGCCAATTAAGTGTAGATTACTGGTGACATGATAAGCCCCTTTGACACCACCACTAATGGACACGCCAGCACCCGCATCTTCCAGATCAAAACCGTAGTAGTGATCATTAAAATCAGCGCTCTTCCACTTTAACTCAGCAAAAGGCGTTAATGTCCAACTTGCATTTTGCCAGCTATATTGCGTTCTCGTAAAGCCATAGACCCGCTTGTAATCGTCAGATAATACGGCAATATCGTGTTTCCATGGTCCATCAAAATAACGGTACTGTAAGCCAAAATCAAAAGACTGCGCTAACACTTCATTCTGGAATTCTTTCGGTATGTCATGGAATCGAAAGCGGCTATACACATTTATTTGATGCTGAGTATCTTTCCATAGATGGATGCCACCTTCTAAGCCGTTAATAAAACCATAGTCATTTTTAAAGCGTATTAGCGGTAAAATATCATAGACTTCAGTGTCGTCACTTACGTCAGAAACGGCAAAAGGAATATCAGCGCGACGTATGCCTATTGCAATACCCCACTCAGAGACAGCTAACGCAGGTTGTTCAACCTTTAATTCATCGCTCTCTACGTCAACATTTTCACTCTGCGTTGTTTCTACGACAGGCACCTGCTGAACTTGAGGCAAGTTAAGAATACTTGCCACATTCTGAGCAAAGGCAAGACTCGAGGATAAGCTAAAAATACATACTAAATGCATTATATGGTGAAAACTGCGTGACATAAATTCTCTAAATACTTAAAAGTTATAATTAGTGTTTTTTATATTACTTATAACAATAAGAAATCACAATCTAAATAACGACTTGAATCACAATGTGGCCAAGTAAATATTGACTAATTACACACATGATGCAGATATTCCTCAATATTCCCCTCCGCAGCCTTTTCGTCGAGCAAAATTTAGATTTAGAATATTAATTAACCACAAACCAATTAAGTTAGTAGACGACCGGTCTACTAACGGGTATCGTTATATATAGAAAATAGATTTAGCCGTTTTACATTTAATTAAAAGTAGATCGGTCACAGCCACCTTACCGGTTTAACATAAGGATTTTCCATGCCACAATCAAGTTCAGTTAATCGCCGCATCACCCTTGCTTCTCGTCCTATTGGCGCGCCTACATCAGTAAACTTCAGCCTTGAAGAAGTAGTCATTCCAACGCCTGCTGTTGGTGAGTTATTATTACGCACAAATTACTTATCACTAGACCCTTACATGCGCGGTCGTATGAATGACGGTGCCTCTTATGCTGAACCAGTCGCAATTGATGGCACTATGGTTGGCGCAACAGTATGCCAAGTCATCAGCTCTTTACACCCTGATTATCAAGCGGATGAATGGGTGCTCGCCTACACTGGTTGGCAAGATTATGGCATTTCAGACGGTGAAGGTTTGATTAAGCTAGGCACTGAACCGACTAACCCTTCTTATGCACTTGGTATCTTAGGCATGCCCGGTTTTACTGCATATATGGGCCTGCTGGATATTGGTCAACCAAAGTCAGGGGATACACTCGTTGTCGCGGCAGCAACAGGTCCTGTTGGCGCAACCGTAGGGCAAATAGGCAAGATAAAAGGTTGTTACGTCGTAGGTATCGCTGGCGGTGCTGAAAAATGCCAATATGCAGTAGATGTATTAGGCTTTGATAAATGTATTGACCACAAAGCTGACGATTTTGATGCGCTACTAAAAGCAGCCTGCCCTAACGGTATCGATGTTTATTTTGAAAACGTCGGCGGTAAAGTATTTGATAGTGTGCTTCCACAGCTGAACACCGGCGCACGCGTTCCTGTTTGTGGTTTAGTATCGCAATATAACGCCACTGAATTACCATCAGGCCCAGACCGTTTATCACTGCTCATGGGCACCTTATTGGTGAAGCGTATTAAGATGCAAGGTTTCATCATTTTTGATGATTATGCACCGCGCTACAATGAGTTTTTCGTTGATATGATGGATTGGCTACAAGCAGGTAAAATCAAGTATCGCGAACATATGATCGATGGTTTAGAAAATGCACCCGCAGCATTCACCGGTATGTTGCAAGGTGAAAACTTCGGAAAGCTTGTCATTAAAGTAGCCTAATTAAGCAGTTATATAGGAAACGGAAACGGAAACGAATATGATCACATTACACCATTTAAATAAGTCTCGTTCTAAACGTATTATCTGGTTATTAGAAGAGCTAGGCGTTAATTATAATGTCATTGCTTACCAACGCGATAACCAAACATTCTTAGCACCTGCATCATTAAAAGCGATCCACCCACTGGGCAAATCACCTGTTATTGAAGATGATGGTTTAGTGATTGCAGAATCAGGCGCCATTACAGAATACCTGATAAACAAATATGCCGCAGATACCCTTGCACCAAAACCTGGAACTCAAGAATACATAGCCTATTCACAGTGGTTACATTTCGCTGAAAGCTCTGCAATTTTACCACTGTTATTAAAAATGTTTGTCGACAAAGACGGTTGTAAAACCAATTTTATGGCTGGGTATGCTGATGTCGAAATTGCGAAAGTCATCGGTTATTTCAATGAATCATTAGCAGATAAAACGTATCTTGTTGGCGAGCAGTTAAGCGGTGCTGATATTATGATGTCGTTTATTGTTGAGATCTTAGCAAACAATAATGAACTCAATAACTTTCCTAACCTTGCTCGTTACAATGAACAATTACATTCTCACCCTAGTTTCTTAACAGCTGGTGACATTGAAGCGAAATACGATAACAGTTAGTGAAAACTGTAGCTTCATCAAAATGGTTAAAATTTATTATGTTTTAGCCATTTTCAACAACTGAATAAATAACTAAAATAAAAGCATAAAAAACCATTTATTAGCGTTTTATCATTGACCCTATCTTTAAAGTTAAATATGATATTTCGTTTACTCATGGATATGTTAGTCATGGATTACTTATTACCACTATCCCCTTCTTTACTCGCGCTCTTCTTGGCTTTTACCACTCGAAGGGTTATCTTATCGCTATTTTGTGCTGTTCTGCTTGGCAGTTTCATCCTACATGATTATGCACCAATAGAATCGGTAATAGCCGTCTATAAAGATGGTATTTTCAATCAATTAAAAGGCAGTAATGCTCAGATCGTTATTGTTATCACGATTATATCTGGCTTCATTTATTTACTTGAATCATCTAAAGCAATGACGGCATTCTCACAATCGATCACACGTTATGTCAGCACCCCAGCCAAATTAAAAACAGGAACTTGGTTATCTGGTATTGCTATCTTTTTTACCGATTCAGGTAACTCACTTATTCTAGGTCCTATCTATCGTCCCTTATACGACAAAATGAAGATATGCCGTGAAAAACTAGCACTTATTATTGACTCAACGTCTTCACCTGTATGCGTATTAATACCAGTGATAAGTTGGGGTGTTTACTCCATGGGACTCATGGAAAAAGCATATACAAATGTCGGTTTAGAGAAAGATGGATTAGCGTTGTTTAAAGAAGTTTGGCTATTTCAACTTTACCCACTACTCACACTTATCGGCTTATTTTTTATTATCGTATTTGGCGTTAACCTCGGTAAGATGAAACAGGCTCAACAAGATTGCGAACAAGGTAAAAGTGAATATCTTGCAGAATCAGATATCGCTAAAAACGATACTCTAAATCCATTAATAAACATGAATGCAGTGCAGCAATACGGCGCTAAAACGGTTGCGTTAGCACTGTCTTCGCTAGCGTTATGCATGGCTGGCTTGTTTTTTTACTTTACGCGTGGTGCATCTGGTTCAGCCGAAGCTAAATTAGTCGGTTCAGAAATCAGAACAGCATTAGCCGTTTCTTATTCTGTCGCATCTGTCATCACTATCTTGGCATTAAGTCACTTCGGTATACGAAAAATGAGTGCATCGGCTGATTCGTTCTTCCAAGGAATGGGGAAAATTGTCAGTATTCTTTGTATTTTACTACTCGCTTGGACTCTGAGCGATATCCTCAAGGAACTCGACACTGGTGCTGTTATTGCAACTATGCTGCAACAACTTAACTTTCCAATTTGGCTACTTGCTAGCACCATTTTTATTATTGGTGCATTTTTATCCATTGCGACTGGCTCTTCATGGGGCACATTTGCGTTACTGATCCCAATTGTGGCACCAATAGCTTATAGTCTTGATGCGAGCATTATATTATGTTTTGCCGCTGCACTCAGTGGAGGATTATTTGGTGACCACTGTTCACCAATCTCAGATACAACGGTACTCTCTTCGATGTCATCCGGTGTAAACCACATCAATCATGTCGAAACCCAAATGCCTTATGCCATGACGACAGCGTTCTTCACCTTCATAGGTTTTATTCTAGCCTCGATAAGTGGTTCTAATTTAACGGTATTAATAATGGCTAGCGCAATGGGTTGTTTCTACTTTCTCTATTCTAAATCTCAACAAGGCAAATTAACGCATGAAAACAATTTATCTTAGAAGTGAAACTAAAAAAGGCGAATGCCGTTCACCACTAACGCCACAAGGCGCTAAAGTATTAACAGATGCCGGTATTACGGTACTAGTAGAAACCTCTACTACACGTACTTTTAGTGACCAGGACTACCGTGACCTAGGTATTGAGATCACCGCTGTACCTTGGCAAGAAATGCCGACTGATACGTTAATATTAGGCCTAAAAGAATTACCTATGAGTGATGCACCGATTGCACATGATCATATTTATTTCGCTCATGCATTTAAAGGTCAAGATGAAGCAGCGCAAATACTCGCGCGCTTCAACAATGGTGGCGGGCGCATTTTTGATATTGAATTTTTAACAGATTCTGACAGCCGTCGCGTTGCTGCATTTGGCTATTGGGCTGGATTTGTAGGTGCGGGATTAGGACTACTGGGTTTAGGTCACTATCAACAGCAACAAGCAGCGTTCCCAGCGATCACCCCGTTTGCGAATAAAGAAAGCTTTATTACAGCCATTCAAGCACAGCTTGGTAATAACATGAGTGAATTAAGTGTCATGGTCATGGGTGCCCTCGGCCGCTGTGGTAGTGGGGCGACAGATTTGCTGAAAGCTGTTGGTATTGAGCAATTAACACTTTGGGATAAGCAAGAATATGATGCATCGCCTAAACCAATTACCGCTATTTTATCCCAAGATGTATTTATTAATAGTGTGTATTTAAAAGGCGATATCCCACCAATGATAGACCAATCATTGTTAGCTGGTAACACTAAACTTCGTATTATCAGTGATGTTAGTTGCGATCCAAACAGTGCTAATAACCCACTACCTGTCTATGATGCGATCACTAACATGAAGCAGCCGTTTGTGCAGGCAAAATACAGCGAGCACCATCCAGTTTACGTGCAAGCTATTGATCATTTACCAACTTTATTACCAAAAGAATCAAGTGAAGAATTTGCTGGTGCATTGTTACCACACCTCCTGCAATTAGGCAGCGAAGAAGTGTACTCCGATGTATGGCAAAAAGCGGTTGATATCTTTAATCGTATTAGACATGACTATTAATATCCCCCACTAAGTCCTCATAAAAATCTGACCCCGTGATTCTATCGGGGTCATCATCAACGTTCCCTGTATTGTTATATTATAACAATACTCTTGCATGCGGCTATTGTTATGTTATAACATCCCCGAACTGAAATGCATAATCAACAATAAAGAATAATAAAATGTCGTACTCTAAATCAGCCGCAATTAAGTCCTTATTATTAACCAGCATATTTATACGCCTTGGCCTCTCACTTGCCATTATTACCATACTTTGGATCACACTGCCTTACCTTGCTGGATAACTAATTATGATTAAGATTAATAACTTAAATGTGTGTTATCAACATAACATCGCGCTTAGTAATATATCAACAACCTTAGATTATGGTGATCTCGTCGCTATTGTCGGTCCCAATGGCGCCGGTAAATCAACATTATTAAAAAGCATCATGCAACAAATTACCATCAAATCAGGTTCTATCGATCTGGGTGATTTAAGTTTAAATAATATTGCTTACTTACCGCAAAGCAGCCAAATAGATCATTCATTTCCAATCACAGTCACTGAATTTGTATCCGCTGGCGCTTGGCAGCGTACCAGTTTTTGGCGTGTCTTTAGCCGACATGAACAGCGCTTATTAAAGCAAGCATTAGCAAAAGTAGATCTTGAGGGCATGGCTGAGCGCCAAATTAGCCAACTATCTGGCGGACAATTTCAGCGTATGCTATTTGCACGAATGCTCTTACAAAACGCTGATATTCTGTTACTTGACGAACCGTTTGGTGGCATTGATGCCCAGACCACGGAATTATTAATGCGTGTGATCCAAGAGTGCCAGCAACAAGGTAAAACCATTATTGCTGTGATCCACGATCTGGCCTTAGTACAACGCTACTTTCCCACCACACTACTTGTTGCAACCAACCTCATTGCAGCCGGTAAAACAGCAGACGTATTGACTCAGCAGTATTTACTGCAAGCAGGCTATCAGCATTTTTCGCACTGCGCAGTGCATAACAGCTTTAATAACCCAGCTCTAAATACAGCAAATAATAACGCGGCTGACAATACTGTAACCCCAGCTGCAATTAACATCGAGAACCTTGCATCATGAGCGCCCAATTATACGAATTATTTATCGCCCCTTTTGCTGATTTTGTCTTTATGCAACGTGCCTTATGGGGAATTATCGTGCTAAGCATTAGTGCCACACCAGTCGGTGTATTTTTAACACTTAGACGGATGAGTTTAACGGGTGATGCCATGGCGCACGCTATCTTACCCGGCGCGGCTATTGGTTTTCTTATCTCAGGTTTATCTGTCACAGCGATGACCATTGGCGGCATTGTCGCTGGCTGTATCGTCGCGGTATTAGCTGGTATCGTGGCGCGGCACTCAAAAGCGGAAGAAGATTCAAGTTTAGCGGCATTTTACTTACTCTCTTTAGCTGTTGGCGTGCTCATCATTTCTGCCAATGGCAGTAATGTCGATTTATTACACGTGCTATTTGGCTCGACACTCGCACTTAATAACGATGCATTAACACTCATTACCATTATTGCAACCATTTCGACGTTAGCACTCGCCCTACTCTATCGACCGTTAGTTTTAGAATGTGTTGATCCGCACTTCTTTAAAACGGTCAGTAAACTGAGTTCAATTGCCCACTATGGTTTTTTACTGCTCGTCGTACTCAATCTGGTCGCGGGTTTTCAAGCGTTAGGTACTTTGATGGCTGTCGGCTTAATGATCCTACCCGCAGCGATAGCCCGATTTTGGTCAAACCATTTAGGCGGCATGCTGATAGTCGCTTTTATCAGTGCTGTATTAAGTGGCTACTTCGGCCTGTTTCTTTCTTATCACGCTAGCTTAGCAACGAGCCCTGCCATTGTGTTAGTGCTTGGCCTGTTTTATATCACGTCATTAATATTTGGCCGACAAGGCGGATTACTGTTTAAAAATAACAACTAGCTATTAACGACTCGAACCTGTTTATTGGGCTTACTTAATAAGTAAGCTCATTGAACTTACTTATTAAATAATTAAATTTAAAATAAATTAAAATTTATAAAGGACAATCAAATGCTTAAAAAAAACCTGACAACATCAATAATACTACTTGGTTTAGGCGCTAGTTCTGCAGCGATAGCTGAAGAAAAACTAGCGGTTGTTAGTAGTTTTTCTATTCTTGGCGATCTGGTATCTGAGGTAGGTCAAGAACATGTCACAGTGACCAATTTAGTGGACATTGACGGCGATGCACATGTATTTAGCCCTACACCTCAAGATGCTAAAGCGATTGCCAAAGCACAGTTAGTTGTCATCAATGGATTACAGTTTGAAGGTTGGATGCCGCGTCTGATTGAAGCGGCCAACTACCAGGGCGTACAAGTTGTCGCTGCAGATGGCATCGATGTACTAAGCAATAAAGAAGATGACAGCGGACATGAACACCATGATCACGAACAACATAACGACGAACATGCACATCATGACCACGAGCAACATAACGACGAGCATGCACATCATGATCACGAGCAACATAACGACGAACATGCACATCATGACCACGAGCAACATAACGACGAGCATGCACATCATGATCACGAGCAACATAACGACGAACATGCACATCATGACCACGAGCAACATAACGACGAGCATGCACATCATGATCACGAGCAACATAACGACGAACATGCGCATCATGACCATGGTGATATAGACCCGCATGCTTGGCACAGTATTAAAAACGTAAAAGTCTATGTACGAAACATCGCAAAGGGACTGATTCAAGTTGACCCAGAAAACCGCCTTGATTATCAGCAAAACGCGACTGACTATATTCAAGAGCTAGACCAACTAGCATTAACATTAGGTGCTCAACTAGCAACAATACCAGAAGCCCAACGCAAAGTGATCACACCCCATGATGCTTTTGGTTACTTCGCGCGAGATTTCAATGTCACCTTTTTATCGCCACAAGGAACAAGTACAGGATCTGAAGCAAGTGCTGCTGATGTCGCTAAATTAATAAAACAAATACGTCATGATAATGTGAATGCTGTATTCATGGAAAACATCGCTGATAATCGCCTAATAGAGCAGATTAGCCGTGAAACTGACGCAAAAGTAGGTGGCAAGCTATACTCTGATGCATTGTCTTCTGCTGAACAACCTGCAGCAACTTACCTAGAGATGATGCAATATAACGTAGATACCATAGTTAACGCCTTAAAGTAATAACACCAAGACATAAAAAAGCCCGAAAACATATTTTGCTACTGCCAATTAATACTGTCGTAGCTCAAGGTTTTCGGGCTTTTTTAATGATGACGGTTTATGATTAAAACATAGGAGACATACCAACAGGTCGAGACTCAAGTAATAATACCCCAAGTAATATGAGTACCAGGCCACCAACAATCGGTACAATGAATTTGCTAATACTCACTTGATTACTCGGTGTTTTACGCTGCTTTCCTGCGGATAAATAACGTCTAACCACCTGTTTACCGGTAATGGTCATAATTGCAATAGTCGATGTCGTTAGCGCCGTACCTAATGCCATCACTACCGCACTCACAATCCCTAGCCAATAAATATCCAGCATATTGGCAAATAGCAACACCATGATAGCGCCAGTACAAGGACGGATACCGATACTCAAGATGATAGCCAAATACTCTTTCATTGATGAAGCATCGTTAATTTGTTCTGAAGACACGACATGTTGATGCCCACAACCACACTTATCATCATGTACATGATCAGCTGACACTGACGCCGTAAATGCTGCTTTATGCGTATTTGTCTGCACACTTTTCTGCACATTATTATATGAATTGCTAGATGCATGCGATAGCGGTGTTAAGCGCTGAATAACGCCAATATCATGACTCTTTATTACTTTTTCATTATCTTTAACCACTCGGTACATCAACACTAGGTTACGCCAAATAATGACCACACCTAATAAAATAGCAGTATAAAAACTTAAAGGAATAAGCAGTTCAGCTTTATGGTTAATGTCTCGCATCGATGCATCAAATAACATCAATAATACCGACACCAGCCCCACAGCAACGAGTGCCTGCATCAGCGAAGATACCAAAGTGATAATCAAGCTTAACTTAACTTTAGCATCTTGCGTGGCAATATAAGTAGTCACGATCAACTTGCCATGGCCTGGGCCGACAGAGTGCAAAATACCATATAGAAAACTCATGACCATGAGCGACATACCGGCCATTAAGCCCTCATGTTTCGCCGCATATAACAACTCACTAAGTTCACTATTTATCTGCTTTTGCCACTGCATACCGGTTGTCATAAGCATAGGCCAGAGAGTCCAAATACCATAGCCAAAAATAGTAATACTCACGATGAATATGGCGAAACTTAATTTAGTAACCAAATGCGATTTAATAGCCTGTTCCTTAGTAGCCCGACGATTAGAAAATAACGATGCCATTATTTACCCCTCTATTGATATCTGCGAAGGCTGACAATTAATTGTCGCCGTTTGAGTAAACAACTCCCCAAGCGCATCATCGCGTGAAGAATCAACAGGTAAGGACATCACATACGCTAGTTGTTCAGATGTAGGTGTAGCATCAATAACCGACAACTTACAGTATTGTGCCAACTTCGGCGATAGCTGAATGCCATTTTTGGTTGGCCAACTCATATCCACGTAATAACTTGGATCATAAATGAGCAATTTAAGCGTTTTATCAGATAAAATTAAAGGCTTTTTCAATGGCAAGTAAAACGCTAACCTCGCTTTAAGCTTATCTTGCACTAACGTACCATTTTCAGCTAACGCGTATTTCACAGGCTTACCCGCTTCGTAAAAATAGGTCAGATAATGATTAGTGGTCATATTCTGCATAATAGAATCTGCAAGATCTTGTAATGCTAGTGCTTTATTCTCCACAGATAAATCTTCACCATCGAGCATATAAGCAGAAGTCATGGCATCAAATTCCCACGACATCTTAAAGCCAGTAATATATTTACCATCTCCCTGAATTTCAGTCTGCATGTCTACCCATGAATGTGGGTGAGCCACACTCGCTACGCTAGTAAAAGCCAACAACATCAGCATTATCTTTCTAAATAGATAAAAATTATCACCTATTAATTTTATATTAAAGTTCATTTTAAACTCTCTAAACGGCTATAAATAGCAAATACCACTAAGTGTTATAATATAACATTACAGAGCCAATAAGTAGATATTTATATGCCGTGTTCTTCTGACCAATCCTTCAAGCGATTTAAAATATCCAACGCGGTACGACCAAACTCGGTGATCTCATAAGTGACTGCAATAGGCCTGTCGCTTATGACTTCACGAATAACCAAACCTTGGCTTTCTAGCTCTTTTAAACGCTGATCAACCATCTTCTTACTTGCCCCACCGAGCATGCGAGACAGATCGTTAAAACGTACAGGCTCATCTTGTAAATGCCAAAGTATGGATGCTTTCCACTTTCCACCCAACATACGCATCCCACGTTCAACTGAACACGGTTCAGCACATGCATTTACAACTTTCTTTTTGCCGTTAGCCATTGTTTCTACTATTGTTTTCATTATTCACCACTAGGTTACTAAAAGTATACTGGTTGCTTTTATATCCTAGTATATCAAAATAGCCTACATAAACACCTTATAAACTTATTGTATATTCAGGAATGACCCAGATGCCAACGTTAACTTCTTATGAACCAATCAGTCGTGCTGCTATCGGCACGGTGAACATGACTACTGCAGAACAACTACCCACGTTAGTTAGTGCTGCTCAACAAGCACAACGAGACTGGGCAACGTTATCGTTAGGTATGCGTCAACAACAACTCAACCGCGCATTTCAACAGCTAACGCCAGTGCAAGATCAGTTGGCGACATTAATCAGCCAAGAAATGGGCAAAGACTATCGTCGTGCAACTTATGAAGCTGGCGGTACCATCCAAAGTGCGAACTATTTTACTGATGAAATTGCTCAAGCACTGGCACCTGAGCGTTTAGATCGTAATACCGAATTACAATATCGACCGCTAGGTATTGTTGCCGTCATTGCACCTTGGAATTATCCTTTAGCCATGGCCAACAATTTGTTAATGCCTGCGTTAATGGCTGGCAACGCAGTGATCTTAAAGCCTTCGGAAGAAACCCCCTTAGTCGCCGAATTATTTGTTAATACCCTCAATAAAGTACTGCCCAAGGGGCTATTACAACTTGCCCATGGTGATGCTGAAACAGGCAAGGCATTAGTGGCCAGCGCCATTCATATGGTGGCGTTTACTGGTTCAATGGCTACTGGCAAGCATATTATGGCGAGCGCAGCACCAGCATTGAAACGATTGGTGATGGAGCTTGGTGGTAACGATCCAATGATCGTGATGGCAAGTGCTGACATTAATGCAGCGGTACAATTTGCGGTAGCCAGCTCCTTTGAGAATGCAGGGCAGATGTGTACATCTACCGAACGCGTTTATGTTGATGCCCGTATAGCAGCAGAATTTGAACGAAAAGTAGTGGCGCTAGCACGACAATATCAAGTCGGGGCTTGGGATAAACCACGGGTGAATATTGGCCCTCTCGTTAATCCATTACAACATCAAAAAGTATTAGCGCAATTACAAGATGCGACGCAAAAAGGCGCGCAATTACTCTTGGGTCGAGATGATTATCCATTACCTTTTATTCAACCAACAGTCGTCACGGGCATGACTGCCGAGATGAGCCTAGAACGCGAGGAAACATTTGCTCCCGTTGTAGCGATTAGTCACTTTAATCATATTGATGAGGCGATCTGCCGTGCTAACGATAGCCCATATGGTTTAGGCGCAGTAGTATTTGGTGGCCAAGGTGCTGCGGCAGTCGCAGAACAACTAGAGGCTGGCATGGTTGGCGTTAATCAAGGCGTCGGTGGCGGCGCAGCACCTTGGGTTGGCGCGAAACAAAGTGGCTTTGGCTTTCATGGTACCGCGGCAGGCCATCGTCAATTTGCCCAAGTACGCGTTATCAGTAAATAATAAGGGTTGATAAAATGAATTTAAAACCAAGTAATACAGACATGAGTAAAAGTGACTTTTTTGTCGCTGCCTATGAAGCCGGTGCTGAGCACCCAGCTCTACCGACATGGGCAAGCAGCAAGGATAATTTAGCGACATTATCATCGTTAACTACCAACAGCATATTAAAGAAGTCCATATCGCAAGTACCCGGCGCATTTCAACTATTAAATGTCTTTTCACCAGAGGAATGTCAGCGACTTATCAATACCAGCGAAGCAATGGGTTACTTAGCCGATGCAGCTGTATCCTTGCCCCGTGATGTACGCCATAACGATAGCCTCACTTGGGTTGTAGATAAACAAACAGACGCTATCATTTGGAACCGCGTAAAACATTTAATGACTGATGATGAAGGTATCTTCGATAATAAACCTGCGGTCGGCATTAACGCTCGTTTTCGATTCTATCGTTACAGTAAAGGCGATTACTTTAAGCCTCATTCAGATGGTTCTTGGCCTGGTAGTCGCGTCATTAACAATAAATTAATTGCCGACTCTTATGGCGACCGCTATAGCCAAATGACCTTCCTGATCTTGCTCTCTGAAGATTTTGATGGTGGTGCGACTCGGTTCTTAGTCAATGCCAATGATGCAAGTCAACCGGCTCGCCGCGGTGACCAGGTCGCAAAAGTAGATATTCGTACGCCAGCAGGGAGTATTTTATGTTTCCCGCATGGCATGCACCCATTACATTGCATCCACAGCTCAGAGCCAATTTATCATGGCGTCAAATACATCATTCGTAGTGATGTGTTATTTGCATTATAAAAATATAAATTAAGATAGGCTGGGTTAGATTTCAATTTAAAAACTAATCCCATTCCTGTATGGTGAAGCACAATAAATTATAAATTGACTGCAGCCAGTTAAAAGACACTGTAATCAACACCATTTGTACGATATCAGGGAATAGTTATGAAAATTATCAGCCAAAAAATGCGTAAATTATTATTGGTTATCGCGTTACCCGTATTAGCTTCAGGCTGTGCAGGTAATATCGAAAAGCTAAATGCAGACACGGAATTTGGTCCTGCACCGCAAGCTTACCAACAAACCATTAAAGATTATTTTGCTGAAGAGTTGAATAACCCAGAAGTGGCTGAGTATGTTATTAGCGAACCAATGAAATTTTATCGTTCACAGCCATCAGTTGCAGGCTTAGGTGGTGGTGTTAAATGGCATGCTTGGGTTGCAGAAGTTGGTATTCCCGGTAAAGCTATTTTCAAATACTTATCAAGCAATAATAACGAGCTAACACATTACTATGTTCGTTTTGAAGGTAATAACATCGATACTGTATATGATGGTAAGGGTTATGATTCATTAAAAAATGAAACTGGCTTTACCGTTGGTGAATACGCAAGTATCGACAACATTACGGTTACGGCTGAAACAGCAAAAGTAATTAAAACAGAAAAAGCAGCTGAAGAAGAAGAGCTAATGAACAGCTTTGAATCTATTCGCGCATTAAACAAGCTATATAAAGAAGGCATTATTACTGAAGAAGAGTATAGCCTGAAGAAGAAAGCTATTTTAAAGATCTAATTTTATTTAAAATACAGCTCTAAATAAAACGCCAAAATATCAATGCTGATATTTTGGCGTTTTTTCTACTTCTACTCTAAAATACCTTACTCAAATCCAGTCATAAGCCTTATTTTCAATTCATGCTAGCGACATCATTCATACTCATCACATCTTCAGGTGCAGAAATATAACCTTGGTACCCTGCCGCCCGTAATGATTGTATTTGCTCTAATTGCTGCTGATCTTCAATTGCAGTCATGATCACTTCAATATTAAGCCCTTTAGCAATGTTAACTAACGCGCGACATAACTCGTTATTTTGTTGGTTATTACTGTAAAAAGCCAACGATTGGTCTAATTTCACATAATGCGGTTTTAACTGCTGTAGATAACTTAATGAGCCCATCTGACGACCACAATGGTCAATACCAAGCTGAGCACCGCCAGCACGGATCAAGTCTGCTAGCTGTGTACATTCAGCTAAATTATTATTCGCACCGAACTCAGGAATTTCAAAGTAAATTTTCTCGGCAAACTTCGTGTTCTGCAAAAATGTGGTTAACCAAGTATGGAATGTAGGATCCTGTAAACTATCGTGCGTTAAATTTATCGCAACAGGTTCACTGTTAATGTCCAAAATCCCCTGCTCAACAACCGACTCTAATAAACAGCGATCGAGCTGACTACCTAATGACAGCAACTCTACATACGGCATAAATTGGCCTGCGCGTACTTGCTTACCATCAATGTTCAATCGGCAATATAGCTCACGTTGTAATACCTCGTGACTTTCGCTATCCAACACAGACTGCCACTGAAATACAAACTGGTTTTTATTAATCGCAGTCACTAAACGATCACGCCACTGTTCACGATTAAACTCTTGTTGATTTCGACTATCAAACCAACTGCTGGCAATATTAGACGCAACAGCTTGCTGTAACGCGTTGTCAGCTTGCGATAATAACTCACTGCTTTTCATATCAAGCGTACGCTCTGTCACACCAATGGCAAAACCACGATTTGGTGCACAACCTGCTTTAGACATCTCTTGATTGATCAAACGGATCAATGATTGTAAGTATAAATTAATATCCTGACGTTCGCCCTTCGTGATCAATAAAGCAAACTCAGTGTTAGAGATACGTGCAATCACGCTTTCTGCGATTGGCGGTAATTGCTCCTGCATCCGCAGCGCCAATACTCGGATTGATTCATCACGAACTTGATAACCGTATTTACTGTAGATCTCTTCCAGCCAATCCATTTTAACTAATAACAAACCACCATAACCGGGTTCCGTTAACCAACTATTAATTTGTCCAGTGAGGTATTGGCGATTAGGTAAATTAGACACGCCATCGATCAAGTTATCACGACGTAAACTATCCACTTCATTATCTAAGGTATTAAACACTTGCTTAAGCTGTCCTGACATCGAATTTATCGCCTTAACAACGGTTTTCAATTCAGCTGTTTTTGGCAATGCCATATCAGGGTTAAATACCCGCTGTGCTATCTCACTTGCATGAATAGCAATGTCGTTTAGTGGTGTTAATAATGCCTTCAATCTAAAATGTAATACCAAAATAGACATTAAAAATAAAATCGATATAACTAACAAGGTATTATTCATCACTCGCCATAACTCGCGGTAGCCTAAACCAGGGTGTGCTTCAATCTTCAAGTTGGCAAGCTGTAACCATCCCGATGTAATGACCGTCTCACTGCTTTGGCTGGTAAACAAATCCAAATCAATAAACCATTGCGGTACCCCTTCCACTAAGACAGGGTTTTCCCACTCTTGAACCTGCTGATCAGCTAACCAAGTCAAGCTGACTTTACGATAAAATCCGCCTTCAAAGATCACGTTAACTAAAGTTTCTGCGGCAACCATATCACCTGTTTGTAAATGTGGTTTTAGCATCAAACTTAACGATGTACTGGCATTATTCAGCTCTGACTCCATTTGATTGGCCATAAAGTGACGAGTTTCAGTAAACTGAAAGTAAGCTAAGCTTGCCATCACTAATACAAAAAGGCCAAATAACAACGAGTAGATCTGTTTAAACAAGGTCATTCCATTACTCCAAACTCAGCTTTGCTTGCTTAAGGTTTAGCAAGCCCATGCGCTGATTTAAATTACTCCAACGTTTTAAACGTTGTGATTTACCGGCCAAAACACCTTGGCCTTTTTCTTTGTTTAGCCATAACTGCTTACCGTTAAAACTGTATACCGGCAGCAAATCATTACGCTGATCCGCAGGTTTTATCTCGCCATCAATATTATCCAAAATCAGTGGTACTGAGCCAGGTGTTGGATAATAGGCAACGACCATATGATACTGGTTTAGCGTTAAGGACTTAACCATGGTAATTCGCATTTTTTCATCCGCGACACCTAGCTCTAACAGACTGAAATATTTAGCGATTGCAAAATCTTCACAATCACCACCGTTCACACCAATAAATTCGATTGGCGTTGCCCAATAGTTTTCAACCCCCCACAGTTTAATATCATCAATAAACCGTAGTTGATTAAAAAAACCATTTACCTGAGCCAGTTTATCAGCGTTAGACGCATCACTCGCGCTAGCCATAATCGTCAACCAAGCACGACCTCGTAGCCCGGCTCGTTGACCATAATTATCAGTCAGCGCAGCCACAATTTTTTGATTATTCAGCTTAGGCACTGATTTCGCTGGTAAACCGAAAACCAGAAATAACATCAGCAGAGCTGTTAACTTAACGAATCGGATACATCCATCCCATGGAAAACGAAACTAATAACACTCACAATTAAAGTGTTTTATCAACACTGTAAATAGTCCATTTCATATCTTGAGTTAAATTTTCACCGCTTAATTCCGCAACAATGCGGCGATTACGCTTATGTGCCGACTTGCTATTACCTTCATCAAGTAAACGTTCAAAACCATAACCAATCGACGATACGCGTGACGTAGATACACCAAATCGATTCACTAACAAATCCATCACAGCTTGTGCTCGGCGCTGTGATAAATCCATATTTAATGCCGCACTACCTTGCTTACTCGAATGACCTTCAATAATCACATCCAAGTCTGGATAGCGAGACATAAAGTCAGCAAGTTCTTTAATATCACTAAAATACCGCGCTGAAATAACCGCAGAGTTATTATCAAAATTAACCCTTAATTCCTGCCTAACAGTATTGACGGTATCACCACCACAGCCGCTATTATCGACTTGAGAACCGAGTACTGAGTTTAAACACTGCTCACGATAAGTAATGACCCCGTCAGCATCATCATCACTGAGATCATTTTCTTGCAACTGTAGCTCTGGCATCGCGATCGTTTCTGTTGGCGTTGATGGCGCAGCTGCAGTCGCTTGTAATTCTGCGATAGTTTCACAACCTAGCAGCAGAAAGCTCATTATAAAAATGCTTAATAATTTCATTACTCAACGCCTCCTGCGTATTGATTTTCACCTTGCCACACAGCAGGTCGGGTCACTCTTAACGAATCTAATAGTTGGCCAGTGGCATTTAATAAACGATATTGAGTAACAATTTCATCAAACTCAGCATCAACAAATTCTTTTCGCGCTTCAAATAATTCATTTTCGGTATCAAGCAGATCAAGAAGACTACGCTGCCCCAGTTTAAACTGTTGTTCATAAGCCGCTTGAGAGTCTTTCGAGGCTATAACATGCTCTTTAATGTACTGCATCTGCAAACCTAATAGCTCATGCGCATTCCAAGCTAACGTAAACCCTTCCGTGATTTGACGATGCACACTACGATTAATCTCACTCGCTTCGGTGATCTTGTATGCCGTTTCTTTCGCTAACGCTTTGTCTTTACCACCCGCATACAAGTTATAAGACAAACGCACCATCGCAGTGACATCATTACTATGGCCACCGACGCCATTACCATCGACACCATCAAGGTCATTATTAAAATTGGCATCGACTTCAAACGTCACTTTCGGGTAATAATTCGACTTGGCAGCATCATGCTGATAACGCGCCGAGGTAATATCATTATTCGATGATTTAACGACAGGATGATTAACGAGGGCATCACGTAAACCCGTTTCACGATTGACTGGTAACAGTTCTATATCAGGAATAGGGACGACTAAATTATCCGGTCGCTGATCTGTCACTCGAATGAATTGCGCTTGCTTATCCAAATAATTATTCTTTGCTGAAATAACATTAGACTGTGCACGCGCCAACCGGCCTGTGATTTGTGATAAATCAGCAATACTGCCTAAACCCGAGCTGGTACGTTCTTCGATTTGACCAAAAATAGTTTTATGCGTCGATAAATTACGCTCAGATAATTCTAAAATGCGCTGACTCTTTAGTAGGTCGGTATACACTTTAGTAACATCTAATGCGACATCTTCAGCGGTGCTAAATAAACGCCATTGTTCTGCACTCGTCGCATAACTTGTACGGCTAATATCACTACTGGTTTGGAAACCACTAAATAAACTTTGTTTAAGGCTGACACCAAACTCACCGCGATTAAGATCTTTAGTTTCATCTGCTGTAGCACGTGTCCCAGGGCTATTAGTATATTCATAACCATAACCAGCGGTCACATCAATGCTAGGTAAATAACCCGCTTCAGCTTGCTGGACTTGTTCTTCGCGCACTTTAAATTTAGTAAAAGCAATGCGAATATCTGGATGAGTGCTTAATGTCATCGCTACCGCTTCTTCTACAGACTGTGCATTAACAGCTGCAGACCAGCCAATCACAGAGCACATAAGCGCTGGGTAAAATAACCCTTTAGTGAACAATTTAGGCTGACATAAAGTGTCGCTAATTGGCATCTTGTTGTCCTTATAATATGTATTCATGTGCAATTTAAAGCTCCCTGAGCGCCACTGCTTTGGCTCTCAACACTGGATTTAGTATGTACTCAAGTACAGTTCGTTTACCGATGATGACATCAACAGAGGTCATCATTCCTGGAATAATCGGCATTTCATGATTGCCCTGAATATCAGAAATATCCGTCCTAACGCGAATAATATAAAAGCTATTACCGTCTTCATCTTGCGTCGTATCAGCACTGATGTGCTCAACAACCCCTTTTAAACCGCCATAGCGAGTGAAATCATAAGCCGTTATTTTTACCACCGCAGCTAAACCTAAATGAACAAAGGCAATATCCTTAGGCTTAATCTTGGCTTCAATTAATAACTTATCTTCTGTTGGTACTATCTCTAGCAAAGCTTGACCAGGCTGAACCACACCACCTAGAGTCCTAATATGGATTGTTTTAATTGTGCCAACGACTGGTGAGACAATCAGGGCTTTATTAACCTTATCTTCCACGCCCACTTTAGCTTCTGTTATGCGAGAAAACTTACTTTGTAATTCATTTAGTTGTGCTCTGGCATCCGCGCGATAATTTAGCACAGCCTCACGTCGCTTAAGCACCGCTTCGGCCATCTCTGACTTTAACTTTGGTACCATCAACTTAATTGAATTTAATTCACCCTTAATACTATTAACGCTGCGCTCTAACTTAAGTAGTTCAACCTCAGAAATGATAAATTTTTTCGCTAATGGCCGCGTTAGTTCTAACTCACGAGCGGCGAGTTTATAACTTATTTCAAGGGTTTTAATCTTCGATTTTAATTCTTGTTTTTCTTCAACACGTTGTTGGATCTGTTGCCCTTGAATCGCGACCAGATTCGTTAAGCTATCTAATCGAGCGCGATATTCATCTTGCTGGCGCGTCACTAAATACGGTAAGTTTTTTTGTAAATCATCAGGGAAAATAAGTGCCGTTTTCGTTATCTTAATTTGTAATTTCCAATTCGGTACATCGGCTACCAAGATACTGCTCAATTCGCTACGCAACCGAATAATGTCAGCACGTAAACTATCAACTTCCTGACGTTGTTGCGCTAGATCTGCTCTAAAACGGGTATCATCGATACGCGCTAAAGCTTGGTTATTCGTCACTAATGCACCTTCTTGTACATATAGTTCTTGTAAAATACCACCATCCAAACTCTGGATTATTTGGATTTGAGAAGAAGGAACCACCTTTCCCATACCTGTGGTAACACGATCTAACTTGGCAAAATAAGCCCAAACGATAAAGCTAAATACAAAAGCGGTCACGGCCCATATTGTTAATCGATGAATACGCGGGCTTTGCGTTAACAACGCACCATAAACGTCATCTGCCATCTCGAGATCTTGCTTACTTATTTTCATTGTGTCGCTCCTGGAACTAAAGCACCACTTTTAAGCTTTTCAAGAATGAGTGCTTTTGGACCATCAGCGACTAAGCGACCTTTATCTAATACAATTATTCGGTCAACCAATTGTAATAAATGCATTTTATGTGTAATCAACAATAGTGTACGATCTTTAGCAATGAGTTGCATTGAGTTAATAAATTGCTTCTCAGAGCGTGCATCAAGGCTGGCTGTCGGTTCATCTAATAACAGAATCTGTGGGTCATTTAAGATTGCTCGCGCCAACGCAATAGACTGACGCTGACCACGAGATAGGGCTTTACCGCCTTCACCGACTTGTTGATCTAGGCCTTGAGAGTCAAGATCGGTAAACATATTCACACCAGAGAACTGCACTGCTCGGATCAATTGATATTCAGTGATTTGTTTCGCACCAAACAAAATATTTTCTTTAATCGTACCGTGGAACAAGGTGATATCTTGTGGTAAATAGCCGAAGTTACGGCGTAGATCACTCGGGTGGATCTGTTGTTGACTCATGCCATCAAACTGCAAACTGCCTGTGGTTGGTTGGTATAAGCCTAATAATAATTTAGCTAAGGTACTTTTCCCCGAGCCGTTACGACCAATGATCGCGACTTTCTCACCTGGTTTAATTTGTAAAGACAGAGGGTATAAGCTCGGTTTATCAATGTCTGGATAACTAAAACCAAGTTGTTCTAAACCTATTCTACCTTCGAGTTTATTGCGACTTGGGAGATGTGCTTTATCTTCAAACTCATCAACTTGCTCCATGATCGCATCGAGTTGACGCATTGCACTGATGGTTTGATTAGAACGAGTCATTAGTGAAGCAATCTTAGCCATTGGTGAAATAGCACGACTAGATAACATCACTGCGGCAATGATTGCCCCCATCGAGATCTCGTTTTCAGCAACGCGATATACCCCTAATACGACAACCCCAATCACAGACACTTGCACAATCAAGCTCGCCACATTTGCAACAGAATTAGTGATCACTTTCGCTTTAAGCTGCCAAGTAGATATGTGCCCAAGCATTTGTTGCCAGCTTTGTTGTACTACACCTTCAGCGCCGTTGGCTTTAATCAGTTCTAGAACAGAGAGGCTTTCCACTAAATGGCCATGGCGTAGGCTAGAAAATTTATTGCTTTCTTCAATCGCATTACGTAAACGGGGTTGTATCATTAAGGTATAACCAATTATCAGCAAGGTAGCGATAACCGAGAACATAGCTAAGTCTCCGGCAACGAGCCAGATAATAGCCATGAATAAGATAGCGAAAGGTAAATCAACTAAGGCTGTAATCGTCGCGGAAGATAAAAATTCCCGTACACTATCAAACTCGCTGAGTTGTTTGGCCATACCACCGACACTCGATGCGCGTTTTTCTAATGGCATGCCAATCACTTTAGCAAATAGTTTCGCAGAGGTTTCTAAATCAACTTTTTTACCCGCGACATCGATAAGATAGCCACGTAACTGCTTCATGATGAAGTCAAAAATATAAGCAACCGTTGCACCAATAGCTAAAACCCAAAGTGATTCAAACGCTAAATTAGGCACGACTTTATCATATACGTTCATGACGAATAGCGGTGATACTAAGGCAAATAAGTTAACCAATACCGAGGCAATAATAACGTCACGATAAATAGAACTCGAAGATTTAACCGTTTGCCATAACCAATGTTTTTTAGTGTCATGCAGGTGAACATCAAATTCACGATCACCGTGGTATTGTTGTTTAACTAAAAACAGATAACCAACATAGATGGCTTCTAATTCAACGATAGTCAGTAATACTTCGCCACCCGTTTCAGGCATGGAGATAACAGCTTTATCAGCGCCAAAATCTAACTCTTGTAACACACAAGCTTGCTGGTCTTTTAACAGTAAAATACACGGCAATAACATGCGTGGTAATTCATTCAACCCTTTTTGACTTAATTTTGCACTTAAGCCAGCTCGAGATGCAGCTTGAGGCACCAGTTCAGGAGACAAATGGGCGCCCGATATAGATAAGCCAGCCGTCAACGATTCACCCGAACATGGGTTACCAAAATGCTCAGTCAATAAAATTAAACAATCCAGCAGTGGATCCTCAACAACCTGTTGAGAAGGATGGATATTCCACTGTGGTGTTGACGCTGTATTGGTTACTGCCTGCACTGCCATTTATTCCCTTAAATTTAACTACTATCATTCAATGACTAAAAGTTGAAATGGTTTAGAAAACCAATGGGTCGTCTAAGTCATTCAATATACTATTTATACCTTCTGGGCTGGTAAGGTCGACATTACTATAAGCAGTACTTAAGTCAACATTATCTAAAATGATCACTTGGCTGATACCGGCGCCATTACCTTCAGTGTGAATATTGATCGTTGTCGTAACACTACCATCACTTTCATTTGTAAAGCTCATGTCTAAATAATTGCTTAGATCATCACTTCCAACACCTTGCAGTAAATCACTCAAATCTAACTTACCTTCAGCAATATCAAAATCGGTAATGTGATCAGTAGCTGGAGCTTGCTCTGTACCTTGATCACCATCAAACCACACTGCTGTATCAATACCAGCACCACCTGTAAGTATATCATCACCACTACCACCGATTAGCGTATCTTCGCCGTCACCACCAATTAATGTATCTCCCCCCTCTTGACCCATGAGTAAGTCATCACCAGTACCGCCTCTTAAATCATCGCTATTAGCACCACCAACTAAAGCGTCATCACCGCCATTACCAATTAATATATCTGCACTGTCACTACCGAGTAAAATCTCATCGAGTTTACTACCGGTAATAGTTAAACCACTAACTTCTTTAAAGTTGACTGTTGCTTGATCGTTTGCATCATTATTATTTAATGTATAGTCGAAACTAACGTCGTCAAGGTTATTACCTGAAGTAACTGTTACTTCAACCATATCGTACTGCGAATTATGAGTAATAACTGTTGTGTCCGTCTCATTGCTAATCGCTGAGATATTACCTGATAAACCTTTCGTATCGTTATGCAGCAATGCCAATGTCGGAATTTCTAATATAGTTAATCCGTTTTGATTGGTTAAGATTAAATCACGGTTAGCGTCAAGATTGGCTTGATACTCCAAATTGATAATCATATCAAGCTGCGTACTATCACCATCGTTATCTACAATAGTAATATTGAAAATATCTTGTTCGCCAGTGATACTTTTATCTAACTCAATTTTGTAACTATATTCTAATGTCGCTAAATCTAAGGTCAGCGTGCCACCTTTAGCTGTATCGATTGATATTTCAGACGTTGCATCACCCGGTTGATAGTAATAAGTAACGCCATCAATTGTAATTTCGGATATAAAGCCGCCATCAGCACCTAGAGCAGCGCCAGCATTACCACTCGCCGCTAACAATGAAACATTACCACTAAGAATTCCGCTATCAATTGTGCTTAATAAAGTATCAGATAACTCCACAGCTGACGATATTCTAATTGTGTTCGGTTCAACATCACCATTTTCATTAGTATTCGGATAGCCAATCGGATTTAACTCGTTTAGTGAGGTAGAACCGCCAATGCCAATCGAGAATGACGTATCGATATTGTTATTATCAATAAAGTTTTCCCAAGCTATTTTGGCAGTAGTATCAATACCGTGATTTGAACTAGGAGCACCATCAGAGATGAAATAAACAAGTGATTTATCTGCGATATTCCCTTGCGGAACTTGGTAATTATCCATCACGGAATCAAGCGCTTTATCGTAGTGTGTACCGCCTCCGGTCTGAATTCCATCTAAGTAGTTACTAGCCTCATTAAGATCATCTTCAAACCACTCAGACTCTATAACACTACTACTAAAAGTAACAAATTGAACATTCACATTACCTACTTTATCGTATTCAGAAAGCATGCTAGCAATAGCTTCTTTAGCTAAATCCATACGGCTAGGTCCAGAATTTCCCGCTGCAGCACTTCCCATTGAACCAGATTTGTCTAACACTACGATTAAGTTAACTGTGTATGCTTCGGATGCGGCTTCAAGAGTTAATTCGACATCATTAGCAACCGGAGCATCATCAACAATATTCACGTCAAATTGTGCAGTGGTTTGATGGCCACTGCTTTGATCTGTCAATTGATAAGTAATCGAGTCTGTTGTTCCATCACCAGCTACATTAACGGCAGTATCGAGTGTGTAGGTGTAATCGCCCGCCCTATTGCTACCATCATCTGCAACATAAACAACCAGTGTACCTTGATCCATACTCACAGTTATCGTTGATGCTCCTGCGCTAGCCGTAATACCATCGACCGCTGTAATCATTGTTGACGCGCCAATGCCAGCATCATTATCGAGTAAGTTACCAGTAAGGGCTGTAACCGAACTACCTTCTGACGTTCCGCCTGTTAATCCAGATTCAAACACAGTGCCACTATCATCAAATGCTGTTGAATCACCTGCATGCTCAACCGTCAAAGTTGCTTCGCTCGTATCTCCATCAGAATCGGTAATCACATAATCGAACGTTTCATCATCAACATTACCAGAGTCACCTTGTAACGTTGCACCGGTTAATACAAATCTGGAGTTACCTGTCGGGGTAATTGAAATGTAACTAACATCGCTACCAAATTGCAGCGTTTCGGTGACATTTTGATTTCCTGAACCACGAACATCACGGAATCCAATAACATTGCCGCCCGCGTCATAACCATAAACCCTTGCATACTCGACAGTGTTGAGTTGGCCAAAACTTAGACTAATGTTGTTTGTACTAGTGCCTAGCGACAATATCAGCGAGTCATCATCGTTAATAACGGCACCACTACCACTAGCGACACCAATACCATTGGTATTAGAGTTAGAGTGAGCATTATTAGGTGTACCAACTAAATTATTCACGTTTAGTCCGACATGGATCGCATCGCCAGTGTAAACGTCATAAGCATCAGCAGTACTTCCATACAAACCATGGATATCAATTCCAGCATTAGTCCAGCTAGGTGATTCAAGATTTCCGCTAGCAACCTTAGTTTCAGACAGCGTAGAAGTATAAACATAGCTACCATCATCTTGGAATGTTATCGTGCCATTAGTTGTATTCAGAGTTAACTCACCGTTAAGGAAACCTTGGCCATTAACCTCCGTTAAACTAACAGTATCGACACTGACTTGATCTTCACCATCAGTTTGCCCGCCAGCACCTGTAATAACATTACCGTAAATAGTACCGCCGTAACCAACGCTATCAAGATCATCAACTGCAGTAGGTTCACTGTCTAAGACGATAACATCAAGTTGAATAGTTGTTGATGCCGTCTCATTACTGCCAGTACCGTTAGTCTCTGTTGACGTAGCTGTGAAGCTTAAAGTATGCGTAATAGAGATACCTGTAGCTGTGCCATTGAAAGTTAGCTCGGCGAGGCTCCAATCACTGATATCAATGTCACTGCCATCGCTGGTCACTGAGTTAGTACCATCGCTTATGACAGCGCCAATCGGAACACCACTAACAACGAGACCAAGGGACTCAGAGCCATCGACATCAACAAGCGCAGCAGTTACTGTCGATAGTTGGATATCCTGCCCTTCCATTCCTTCATTTAAGCGAACTGGATAGAAGCCTCCATCATTATTAACGTCATTATGACCGCTATGTTGCGCACCTAAACTGTTGATTTCATCGATGTCTTTATAAGTTGGTAACACAGATAATTCTTGTGCTGAACCACCGTTAACTTTAACGCTAACATCATAAGACCCAACACCAGAGCCGTTATAACCATACATTTCAAAACTATAATAGCCAGATTCAGCAGGCGTATAAGCAGAAGATGTATAATTACCCCAGCTGTCATACCCTTGAGAAAATACGACATCCCCACCGATTTCCATATGGAAGGTATCGTCACGATAGCCAGTAAATTCATAGCTTGTTCCCGCTTCCAAATACACTAAACCTGTCGCTCGAACAGCTGTATCTGTAGGTAAATTTATTCGACCGCCATTATCAGTTAACTCTGATAAACTACCTGTCGAAGTGGGTGTTTCATTAGCAAGCGCCTGTTCCATATAACCCGCGTTTGAGCCGGATACTTCAGCGATAGTAAAAGCAGTTACATTACTAAATGTTTCAACGAGTAAGCCCGAACCTTGCGGTGGTATGTAATCTGCAGGGTCAATGACGTTATTAGAAAGCGTAATTGTTGGTGCATCAGCAACAGCTTCAACATTTACTGAACCTGTAGCTGAATTACTCCATTCATGACCATCAGAAACACTAAATTCAAAGCTACTGTAATCTGAACCCGATTCATGTTCGTCATTAACAAACCTTAAATTACCATCATTAATATCACTGATTGATATTTCCAGTCCTTCAGTAACGTTAACCCAGGTATTGCCTACGAATACTTGAATGTCACCTTCTGAAGCTAAAGAATCAATACGCACACTAGCTAATGTATCGCCTTGGGTATCTGTAAAGTTAAAGTCCGTTTCATTAAATATATAAGCAACGTCTTCAACCAAATTAATAATACTATCGACAGTCGTTGGCGCAGCATTGATGATCAACTCACTATTGGTGCTATCAATAGATTCGTTTCCTGCACTATCAGTCACAGTTGCTTCAACATTGTAAGTTTGGCCATCTACAAATGCCGCTAAAACGCCACTATCAACAGATGCTGTTTGTGTATTAATACTCCAATTCCCGTTGGTCACTGTCACGTTGTTATATGTCGCGCCGTTCACTGTAATTGACAGTGATTCACCGTCTGCAATAACCGCTGAGCCAGTAATCACAGGGCTCGTGTCACTTGTCGTTTGCGCGATCACTGTCGGCACGCTTGGCGCCGTGGTGTCTATCGTGACTTCACCGCTGGTTGTATCAACCGCAGTGTTGCTGGCTGCATCAGTAACCGTCGCTGTTACATCATAAGTTTCACCATCTACAAATGCCGCTAAAACGCCACTATCAACAGATGCTGTTTGTGTATCAATGCTCCAGTTCCCGTTGGTCACTGTCACGTTGTTATATGTCGCGCCGTTCACTGTAATTGACAGTGATTCACCGTCTGCAATAACCGCTGAACCAGTAATCACAGGGCTCGTGTCACTTGTCGTTTGCGCGATCACTGTCGGTCA
>NZ_BLRL01000016.1:98137-98363 GCF_015082335.1 Moritella sp. F3
GTGATTCACCGTCTGCAATAACCGCTGAACCAGTAATCACAGGGCTCGTGTCACTTGTCGTTTGCGCGATCACTGTCGGTAATCCAGGCACTGAAGTATCAATTTCAAAACCATTTTCTGTCGCTGTTGAGGTATTACCCGCATCATCCGTTGCTGTTGCAACGGCTGTGTAGTTACCGTCTGCTAATGCAGCCGCATCCACACTCCAACCACCGTTACCGTCTAA